>JAPOVS010000040.1:0-21930 GCA_026708055.1 bacterium
CCGCCGGCGCCCCAAGCCCCGACACCGACCCCACTTGCTCAGCAGTCTCCTAGCCTGCGGTCATGGTGCCTCGAAAGATCATCATCGACACCGATCCCGGCCAGGACGACGCCCTCGCGATCCTGCTGGCACTCGGATCGCCCGAACTGGAGGTCCTCGGGATCACCTGCGTGGCCGGCAACGTGCCGCTGCCGCTGACGATCCGCAACGCCCGCTTGGTCTGCGAGTTGGCCGGCCGGCGCGACATGAAGATCTTCGCGGGGTGCGAGCGCCCGATGGTGCGTGACCTGGTGACAGCCGAGGCCGTACACGGCGAGACCGGGCTCGACGGACCCGACTGGGACGAACCCACGATGCCCGTCCAGGAGGTCCACGCCGTGGACTGGCTGGTGGAGACGCTCATGGCCGCCGAGGACGGCGAGATCACGCTCTGCCCGGTCGGCCCGATCACGAACGTGGCCATGGCGATGGTGCGCGAGCCCCGCATCATCCCGAAGATCGGACAGATCGTGACGATGGGAGGCGGCTACTTCGTGGGCGGCAACACCACGCCGGCGGCCGAGTTCAACGTCTACGTGGACCCCCACGCCGCCGCCGTGATGTATCGCAGCGGCGTCCCGATCGTGACCATGCCCCTCGACGTGACCCACAAGGCGCTGATGAGCCCGGAGTGGATCGAGTCTGTGCGCACCATCGGCAACGAGGTCGGCCACAAGGCCGCCGCCATGATGTCGTTCTACGGGCGCTACGACATGAAGCGCTACGGCGAGCGGGGCGGCCCGCTGCACGACCCCGCCACGATCGCCTACCTGCTGGAGCCGGACCTCTACGGCGGCAAGGACGTGTTCGTCGAGGTCGAGACCCATTCCGAAATCACGATGGGGATGACGGTCGTGGACTACTGGCACCGCCTGGAGCGCGAGCCGAACTGCCACTGGATCAGCGAGGTGGACAGCGACGGCTTCTACGAGTTGATCCGTCGGCGGCTCATGAACCTGCCGGCGACGAGCTAGCCGGATTCGCCAGTCTGCCCGCTCGCAGCGCCACGGCTACCATCGATTCTCCACATTCAGAGCGGGGAGAGCGATGATCGTCGAGCAGCGGGACTACCACATCTACACCGGGAAGCTGAAAGAGGTCCTGCGGCTCTACGAGACCGAGGGGATCATCATCCAGAAGGAGGTCCTGGGCAACCTCATCGGCTGGTTCACGACCGAGATCGGCGCCCTCTCGTCGATCTGCGCTATGTGGGGGTACGAGAACTTCGCCGACCGGGAGCGGCGGCGGGCGGCCCTGGCCGCGGATGAGCGCTGGCAGGCCTTCCTGCCGAAGCTGCACCCGCTGGTGCACACCCAGCAGAACCGGATCCTGACCCCGACCGCCTTCTCGCCGATCCAATGAGCGCCCCGGAGGGCAGCGACATGTCCGAACTCGTGACGCCGAGCAACGAGGACTTCTCCCTCGCGGGCCAGACCGCCATCGTGACCGGCGGCGCCAAGGGCATCGGGTGCGCCATCGCCGACGGCCTCGCCCGGGCGGGGGCGAGGTTGGTGATCGCCGACCTCGCCGGGGCGCAGGAGGCCGCCACCAGGTATCCCGATGGGATCGGAGTCACGGCGGACGTGTCGGACCCCGGCGACATCGACGCCATGGTGGACACGGCCATCGAGGCCGCCGGGCGTGTCGACATCCTCGTCAACAACGCCGGCATGTTCACGAACATCCCGATGCGGGCGTTCGACGAGATCCCCGTCGAGGAGTGGCGGGCCGTGAACGAGATCAACGTCATCGGCACGTTCCTGGGCTGCCGGGCCGTGGTTCCGCACATGCGCCGCCAGGGCGGCGGGCGCATCCTGAACATCACCTCCGGGACGATCTTCCGCGGCGTGCCGCTCCTGCTCCACTACGTGGCCAGCAAGGGGGCGGTGCTGGCGCTGACGCGGGCGCTGGCCCGCGAGCTCGGCGACGACAACATTCTCGTGAACTCGGTGGCTCCCGGTTTCACGATCTCCGACGGCGTGAAGGAGAACCCCGCCGGCGTGGACTTCGAGCACGTCAGCGCCATCTCGATCGCCGCGCGGACGCTCAAGCGCGACCTGTTCCCGGAGGACCTGGTGGCCGCCGCGGTGTTCCTGTGCAGCCCCGGCGCGGCGTTCGTGACCGGCCAGACCATCGTGATCGACGGCGGCCAGTACTTCCACTAGCCGCTCCCGGACCGACCGTTGCGCGCTCGCCTCGTCCTTCAGGAGCATCCCGCGGGCGTCAGCGTCGGCCCCGGAAACCGCGTGGTGTACGACCTGACCGCGGACGGGGCGTCATTCGGGTCGGCGACCGTGGCCGGCCCGGCATTGTCGTGGGAGCTGACGGCCGGCGACCACCACGAACCGGGCGGCGTCGCCCTTCTCGCCACCGTCGATCTGGACGACTCGCAGCCGTGGGTCATGCGCTGTGACCGCGTGGACTTCCCGCCCGGTGCCGTGGCCTACCGGCACACCCACCCCGGCCCCGGCATCCGCCGGCTGCTGTTCGGCGAGTTGACCGTGACCACCGGGGGCAGCACGACCACCCACCGGGCGGGCGACCCCTGGTTCGAGAGCGGCCCCGAGCCGGTCTACGCCGAGTCGTCCGCCACCGAGGAGTCGGCCTTCGTCCGGGTGATGCTGCTGCCGGCGGAGTGGGTCGGGCGGCGCACGATCCGCTACACCGACCCTGCCGACGCCGACCGACCCGCCCGCCAGAGGGCCCGGGTGTTCCTCGAGGAGTCGCTGGCGTGAACGCGCCGGTGCGACACGGGGGACGCGTGCTGGTGGATCAGCTCCGCCGCCACGGCGTGGACACCATCTTCACCGTGCCGGGCGAGAGTTTCCTGGCCGTCCTAGATGCCCTGCATGACGAGCCGGCCATCAGCACCGTGGTGTGCCGCCACGAGTCCGGGGCCGGGATCATGGCCGAGGCGCAGGCCCGCCTGCGCGGCGAGCTGGGGGTGGCCTTCGTGACCCGCGGACCGGGGGCGACGCACGCCTCGGTGGCCGTGCACAACGCCTCCATGAGCGGCGCCGCGCTGCTGCTGTTCATCGGCCAGGTCCCAACGGCGCACCGGGGGCGCCGCGCCTTCCAGGAGGTGGACTTCGAGGCGTTCTTCGCTCCGCTGGCGAAGTGGGCGGTGGAGGTGGACCGGCCCGAACGGCTGAGCGAGATCGCCGCCGAGGCCGCCCGGGTCGCCCGTGAGGGACGACCGGGTCCGGTGGTGGTCTCGCTGCCGGAGGACGTCCTGGCCGCAGAGGTGTCGATCGCCGATGCGCCCGTCGCGCCACCGCCGCAGCGACCGTCGCCCTCGACGGACGAACTGGCCGAGTTGCAATCCTTGCTCCGGGCCTCCAGCCGGCCTCTGGTGATCGTCGGCGGCGGCATCTGGTCCGCAGCGACGGGCAGCGCCCTCACCGCCTGGGCCGAGCGCAACCATCTTCCGGTGTCCGTGACGTTCCGGCGCCAGGACTACCTTCACAACGACTCCGCGAGCTACGTGGGCTACGCCGGGGTCGGCACGTATCCGGGTCTTGCCGAACGGATCCGAGCGGCGGATCTGATCGTCGCCATCGGGACGCGCCTCGGGGACACTGCCACCCAGGGCTACACCCTGCTGGAACCACCGGTCCCCCGCCAAACGCTCGTGCACATCCACCCCGATCCGGCCGAACTCGGGAGCGTCTACGAGCCGCACCTGGCCATCTGCGCCGGCGCCCCGGAGACGGTTGCGATTCTCGAGTCGACTGCCTCGCTGGATCCGGCGCGGTGGCGGGACTGGACCGAGGGCGCCCGCGCCGACTACGAGGCGAGCCTCCGGCGCCGGCAGGCCCCGGGCGAAGTCGACTTCGGCGACGTGGTGGCCTACCTGGACCGCCGGCTGCCGCCCGAGTCGATCCTCACCAACGGTGCCGGCAACTTCTCGCTGTGGCCGCAGCGCTTCTACCGCTTCAAGCGGTACGGCACGCAGCTGGGATCCCAGAGCGGGGCGATGGGCTACGCCATCCCCGCCGCCGTGGCCGCCAAGCTGCACGCCCCCGGGGCCCCGGTGGTGGCGTTCTGCGGCGACGGCGACTTCCTCATGACCGCCCAGGAGTTGGCCACTGCCGTCCAGTACGAAGCCCCGATCATCGTCGTCGTGATCAACAACGGCATGCTCGCCACGATCCGCATGCATCAGGAGCGCACCTACCCCGACCGCCCCAGCGCCTCGGACCTCGTCAACCCCGACTTCGCCGCCTTCGCCCGGGCGTTCGGCGGCTTCGGCGCCGTCATCGAGCGCACCGAGCAGTTCCCCGACGCCTTCGAACAGGCCCTGGCGGCCGGGGTGCCGGCAGTGCTGGAGCTACGCGTCGACCCCGAGGCCATCCTCCCCGGCGCCACCCTCAGCGAGATCCGCCGAGCGGCCCAGGCCTCCTAGCGCGGCACGGGGCCTGCGACCGCCGTGGTGGCCGCGGGTACCCTCGTGGTCTCTATGGCTTCTCCCAGCCGCCGCGGCGCGCACTACGAGCGGTGGCTGACCCGATACGCACAGCGGGTCGAGCAGCCGCCGGTGCCGGCGGCGACGGCGGTGCTGCTGCGCGACTCTCCGAACGGTGTCGAGACGCTGCTGTTGCGACGGAACCCCGACGTGCCGGTGATGGGTGGTGTGTGGGTTTTCCCCGGCGGGCGGGTGGATGCGGTGGACCGTGCCGCCGCCGGAGATCCCGATGACCGCTACTCCGCAGCACGGTTCGCCGCGGTCCGGGAGGCCGAGGAGGAGGCCGGGCTGCAGGTTGATCCCGACTCGCTCGTGCGGTTCTCGCATTGGACTCCCCCTCAAGACTTCGATCACCAACTCACCACTTGGTTCTTCCTGGCGCAGGCCCCACCGGGGAACGTGAAGGTGGACGGCAGCGAGATCACCGAGTACATCTGGCTGACACCTGCCGAGGCTCACCGCCGCCACGAGGATTCCGGTGGCACGTGGTTCCTGCCGCCGACCTGGGTGACCCTCCACGACCTCCAGGAGTTCGCCACGGTCGGCGATGCACTGGCCGCGGCCGAAAGCGCCGAACCCCGGTTCTTCGAGACGCGGCGGACGGTGTCGACCGGTGGCGAGGAGGTTGCGCTCTGGGAGGGCGACGCCGGCTTCGAGGCCGCCGACCCCGACGTCCCCGGCCCCCGCCACCGTCTGCAGACCACCCCCGGGCACTCCTGGCGATTGGAACGCGGCGGAGGCGACGTCAACACCTAACATCCGAAGCCGTGAGCGCCGAGACCGTTGAGCTGGCCGGCCTGACCGCCGACGAGGTGGCGCAGCGCTTCGCCGACGGGCGCGTCAACGACGTGCCCGACGCCCCGGTGCGCACCCTCGCCGAGATCATCCGGGCGAACGTCCTTACCCCCGTCAACGCAATCCTGTTGAGCCTGCTGGTGCTGATCCTGGTGGCCGGCGCGCCCGGCGACGCCCTGTTCGTGGGCGTGGTCGTCTCCAACAGCATCATCGGCATCATCCAGGAGTTGCGGGCACGAGCCGAACTGCGGCGCCTCGCCGTGCTGTCCGAGCCGCGGGCTCGGGTGCGGCGCGACGGCGAGGTCAGCGAGATCGACGTGGGCGGCGTGGTGGCCGATGACCTGCTGGAGCTGGCCTCCGGGGATCAGGTGGTAGTGGACGGCACCGTGCTCGCCGCAGTGGGACTGGAGGTGGACGAGTCGCTCCTGACCGGCGAGTCCGACGCCATCAGCAAGGAACCCGACGATCGGGTGATGTCGGGCAGCTTCGTGGCCGCAGGCAGCGGGGTCTACCGGGCCACCGGCATCGGCGCCGCCTCCTATGCCGCCGCTCTGAGCGAGGAGGCCCGGCGCTTCAGCCTGGTGGACTCCGAGTTGCGGCGCGGCGTGAACCAGATCCTGCGGGTGCTGGTGTGGCTGATACCCCCAGCGAGCGCCCTGCTGCTGTGGCGTCTGCTGGGTGCCGAGGACCGTTGGCAGGAGGCATTGCGGGGCACTGTGGGAGCCGCCGTGGCGATGGTCCCCGACGGGCTGGTGCTGCTCACCTCGTTGGCGTTCGTCGCCGGGGTCATCGCCCTGGCCCGGCGCCGTGCGCTGGCCAAGGAACTCGCAGCGGTGGAGTTGCTGGCGCGGGTGGACACGCTCTGCCTGGACAAGACCGGAACGATCACCACCGGCGAGATCTCCTTCGAGTCTCTGGAACCGATGGGCGGCTGGGACAGGGCAGCGGCGACCGATGCCCTCGGAGCGATGGCGGCCTCCGATCCCAGCCCCAACGCAACCACCGCCGCTGTCGCCGCGGCCTGCCCACCTCCGGAGGGCTGGCACGTCGTGGCGGTGGAGCCGTTCTCCTCGGCCCGCAAATGGGCCTCCGCGGAGTTCGCCGACCGGGGACTCTTCTACTTCGGGGCGCCCGACATCCTGCTCGTGCCCGCCGACGGCGAGGCCCGCAGCCGGGTGGAGCACTGGGCCACCGCCGGCCGGCGGGTCCTGCTTCTCAGCCGGGCGGACAACGGCACCGGCGGCAACGGTCCGGCGCCGGACCGCCGCGCTGTGGCGGTCGTGGTGCTGGGTGACACGATCCGCCACGACGCGCCCGAGATCCTGGCCTACTTCCAGGACCAGGGCGTGGACCTGAAGGTCATCTCCGGCGATAACGCCGCCACCGTCTCCGCGGTCGCCCAGCGGGCCGGCGTGCCCGGCGCGGAGGCCTACGTGGACGCCCGTGAACTGCCGACCGAGGCGGCCGAGCTGGGCGCCGCCATGGAGCGCAACGCCGTCTTCGGGAGGGTCACGCCGCACCAGAAGCGCGCCATGGTCGGCGCCCTGCAGGCAGGTGGCCGGACGGTGGCGATGACCGGCGACGGCGTCAACGACGTGCTGGCGCTCAAGGACTCCGACATGGGCATCGCCATGGGATCGGGCAGCGCCGCCAGCCGCGCGGTGGCCGAGCTGGTGGTGCTGGACGACTCCTTCGCCACGCTGCCCCGGGTGGTGGACGAGGGCCGCAAGGTCATCAACAACGTGGAGCGGGTCTCCAACCTGTTCATCGCCAAGGCCGCCTACGCCCTGTTGATCACCGCCGCCATCGGGATCATGGGCGTGTCGTTCCCGTTCCTGCCCCGGCACCTCACCCTGATCGGGACGTTCAGCATCGGCGTGCCGGGCATCTTCCTGGCGCTGGCGCCCAGCACCGAGTTGGTGCAGCCCGGCTTCCTGCAGCGGGTGCTGCGCTTCTCGATACCGGCGGGGGCGGTGGCGGCGGCCTGCACGATGGTCGTCTACGAGGTCGCCCGTCGGGCATCGGAGACGACGCTGATCGAGGCGCGCACGGTCGCGACCATGACGCTGCTCGGCCTGGGCCTCGTCATCCTCGTGGTGACGAGCCGCCCGCTGCGGCCCTGGAAGATCGTCCTGGCGGGGGTGATGGCCGTGCTCTACGTGGTGGTGATGGTCTCCGGAGGGCTGCGCGACTACTTCGAGCTGGACCTGCCGCCGGCGTGGCTGTGGGGACCGGTTTGGGCGGCGATCGCCGTCGGCGGGGCCGCAATCGTGGCACTGCCGCGTTTCGTGCACGGCCCCCGCTGGTTCGGGTACCGCCGCTCGGGCAGCACCGGTCTCAGTCCCGAGCAGGTCGGCTCGGAACCAGCGGACCCGCCGGCAGCCTCGGGAACCGGCCACGACGCCTGAATCGCTGGAGGTCACCGTGCAACACCCCGTTCCCAGCGCGGTCGGCTCCGCCGGCATGGTCTGCTCCATCGACCGGCGTGCCAGCGAGGCGGGAGTCCGCATGCTCGCCGGCGGCGGCAACGCCGTCGACGCGGCGGTGGCAACGGCCGCGGTGCTGGCGGTCGTGGCGCCGAGCACCTGCGGCATGGGAGGCGACATGTTCGCCTTGGTCGGCACCGGCGACGGGGCACCGCTGTGCCTGAACGCCTCGGGCCGGGCACCGTCGGGAGCCTCGGCCGAACGGCTGCGCGCCGAGGGGCACCGGCAGATGCCCCGCCTGCGTCATCCCGCCGCGGTCACCGTTCCGGGCTGCGTGGACGGCTGGCTGGCGCTGCACGCCCGGTTCGGCGTGATGAACCTGCCCGAGGTGCTCGGTGCGGCGCACACGTGTGCGGCCGACGGGTTCGTCGCCTCGGGCGAACTGGCCGCCGCTGCGGGCGACGTGGCCGGTGCCGACGGCAACACCGATATCCCGGGTGACCTGCGAGCCGGCGACACCGTGCACAGACCGGGCTCGGCGCGGGCGCTGGAGGCCATCGCCAGCGGGGGCCGGGACGCCTTCTACGGCGGCGAATTCGGCGACGGCCTGGTGGGGATGGCCGACGGGCTGTTCAGCCCCGAGGACCTGGCCACCTCGCAGGCGGACTGGGTCGAGCCGGCCGGGGTCGAGGCCTGGGGTCACCGACTCTGGACCGTCCCGCCGAACTCGCAGGGCTACCTGATCCTCGCCGCGGCCGCCCTCGCTCAGGGGCTCGCCCTGCCCACCGATCCGGGCGACGCCGACTGGGCGCACTGGCTGATGGAGGCCGCCCGCGCCGTGGGGTCGTTCCGTCCCGCCGAGCTGTCCGACGCCGCCGCGGTGGCCGAACTGTTGGATCCGGCGCGGATCGACGGTCTGCGCCGCCGCGTCCTGGTCGGCGACACCCCGGTCACCCCGCCGGCCGCCGGCGGCGACACGACCTACCTGTGCGCGGCCGATGACCGGCTCACGGTCTCGCTCATCCAGTCCAATGCCATGGGCTTCGGGTCGCTGCTCGTGTCCGGCAGCACCGGCATCTTCCTGCACAACCGCGGACTGGGCTTCAGCCTCGACCCGGGACACCCGGCGTGCCTCGCCCCCGGCCGCCGGCCGCCGCACACGCTCAGCCCGGCGCTGGTCACCACGCTGGACGGCCGGAACCGGGCGGTGCTGGGCACCATGGGAGGCGACGCGCAGCCGCAGGTGGTGCTGCAGATGCTGGCGCGGCTATTGCACTGCGGCCAGTCGCCGGCGGAGATCCTGGGAGCCGGTCGCTGGGTGCTGCTGGGGCCCGACGCCTTCGCCACCTGGACGCCGGGGTGGTTACCGCCGGTGGCGCTGGAGCCCCACGTGCCGGCAGCCTGGGCCGGCGGCTTGGCGGGGCGGGGCCACAACGTGACCGGCCTCGACGAGAACCCGAAGCTCACCGGACACGCCCACCTCATCGAGGTGGGCGCCGACGGCACGCTGTCGGGTGCCGCCGAGCCTCGAACAGCGCTGGCCGCGGCCATCGGGGTCTGACCGGCGGGCGTGGGACTACCATGCCAGCCTGACCCTCGCCGCGGCCGCCCTCGCCGCAGCCATCGGGATCTGACCGCTGGCATGGGTCGGCGGCAATCCACCGGTTGCGGCGAGTCGTAGCATCGGCCGATGCGCCGGATCGACCCCCGGAAGGTCCCTCCCGAGCCGCTGTTCATTCTCGGCTCGACGTCGCAATTCGTCGGGCAGGCGCTGGCCGTGAACCTCTTCGACGACCTCGCCCCGGGCGGTGTGGCGCTGCTGCGCGTGTTCGGGGCGGCCCTCATGATCGTGGCGCTGCGACGCTCCTGGCGGCGCCGCTGGACGGCCGTCGAACTGCGCTGGGCCTCGGTCTTCGGCATCGTGCTGGCCGCCATGAACCTGTCGATCTACTACTCCGTGGAGTTGGTGCCCCTCGGCAACGCCGTGTCGATCGAGTTCCTCGGCCCGGTGGCCGTGGCCGCCTTCGGCACCCGGACGCCGCGCTCGGCTGCGGCGCTGGCGCTGGCGACGGCAGGGGTCGCGATCCTGGCGGGCGTCGAGACAGACGGCACGCTCCGCGGCGTGTGGTTCGCCCTGCTCGCCGGAGCGTTCTGGGCGGGCTACATCATCCTGGGCCACCGGGTTGCCCGCGGGGCGGCCTGGGTTGACGGCCTCGGCGTGGGCATGCTTGTGGGTGCCCTCGCCATCAGCCCCTTCGGGATCGCCCACGTGCCCACGGCGGTGACGCAGCCGACCCTGCTGGGCCTCGGCTTCCTTGTCGGACTGCTCTCGAACGTGGTCCCCTACGGCCTGGACCAGTGGGTGATGCGGCGCATCGACCAGCATCGCTTCGCGCTCCTGCAGGCGCTGGCTCCGGTGACCGCGGCGGTCGTGGGGTTCATCATGCTCTCCCAGGAGCCGAGCCCGCGCGAGATGATCGGCATCGGCCTGGTCATCGTCGCCATCCTGCTCAGCCGCTCCAGAGAGCGGACCGGCACGACAACCGGCTAGTACGAAGGGAACTTCATGACGACAATCACCGGCGCCGCGGTCACCGACCTGCGCTTCCCGACCAGCCGGAACCTGGACGGCTCCGACGCCATGAACCCCGACCCGGACTACTCGGCGGCCTACCTGCGCCTGGCCACGTCCGAGTCCGAGTTGGCGGGTCACGGCTTCGTGTTCACCATCGGCCGGGGCAACGACATCCAGGCTGACGCCGTCGGGGCCGTGGCTCAGCGCCTCGTGGGGCGCGACGTGGACTCGCTCACCGGGGAACCCGCCGCCGTCAACCGGGAACTCACCTGGGACAGCCAGCTGCGCTGGCTCGGACCCGACAAGGGCGTCATGCACATGGCCATCGGCGCCGTCATGACCGCGGTGTGGGACCTGCGGGCCCGCCGGGAGCGCCGGCCGCTGTGGTCCGCCCTGGCGGCGCTGGAGCCGGCCGAGATCGTCGATCTCGTGGACTGGACCTACATCGCAGACTTCCTGGACCCGGGCCGGGCACGGGAGATCCTGGAGGAGCGCCGGCCCCTGCGGGACGCCCGGATCGCCGAGTTGCGGCGGGACGGCCTGGCCGCCTACACCACCAGCCCCGGCTGGCTGGGCTACAACGACGAGAAGCTGGTGCGGCTGTGCCACGAGGCGGTGGCGGACGGGTTCACGACCATCAAGCTGAAGGTCGGCGCCGACACCGGCGACGACCGGCGGCGCCTGGGGCTGGCCCGCCAGGCGGTGGGGCCCGACGTGGCCATTGCCGTCGATGCCAACCAGCACTGGAGCGTGCCGGAGGCCATCGCCGCCATCGGTGAGTTGCGTGACTTCGACCTGCGGTGGGTGGAGGAGCCCACGCATCCCGACGACGTCGTGGGCCACGCCACCATCGCCAGGGCCGTCCACCCGGTGCCGATCGCCACCGGCGAGATGCTGGCCAGCCCCACCCTCGCCAAGCAGTTGATCCAACTGGGCGGTGTACAGATCCTGCAGATCGACGCCACCCGCATGGGCGGACCGCACGACCTGCTGGCCGCCATCCTCATGGCCGCAGGAGCCGGGGTGGAACTGATCCCCCACGCCGGCGGTGTGGGCCTCTGCGAGGCGGTCCAGCACTACGCATTCTTCAACGCCGTCTGCGTGGCCGCCGACACCCGCAGTCTCTCCCTGGAGTACGTGGACCACCTGCACGAGCACCTGACCGACCCCGTCGAGGTCAGCGATGGCCGCTACCGCCTGCCCAGCCGCCCCGGCGCCAGCACAGAGTTCCACCCCGGCATCGGAGACACGTTCGGCTACCCAACCGGCACCGAGTGGTCGGGCTGATCCAACAGTCACGGATCACGGGGGCCGCACGAGAATCGACGCGCGGAAGCCCGGCCAGTACCCGCCGAGGGACGCGTGGCGGCAGGCCTGTCACACCCCACATCTAGGCTCCCCCGCAGGAGGTGCCAATGGAAATCGCACTCATCGTCGTCGCACTCGTAGCGCTGGTCGCCGTGATTGCGCTGTTCCGCGCCATCCGCCAGCGCGACGAAGCCGCCCGCGTGCGGGACGAAGCCAGCCGGGAGCTCAGCGCCGTCAAGGCGGCCGACCAAGCCCGGATGGAACAAATCGAAAGAGCTCGCCAGAGTCTCGACACCCACTTCAAGGGAATGGCCGCCGAGGTGCTCAGCGCCAACAGCGAGGCCTTTCTGAAGCAGGCGAAGGAGCAGTTCGCCAGCCAATCCAAACTGAGCGAATCCGACCTCGAGAAGCGCCAGCAGGCCATCGACGCGCTGGTCAAGCCCGTCCGGGAGAATCTGGAGAAGTTCGAGCGGCGGGTCAACGAGATCGAGGAGAAGCGGCAGGGGGCCTACGAGGGGCTCAAGACCGAGGTCGGCCTGCTGCGGGACGTCACCGGGAATCTCGGTGAAGCGCTCCGATCCTCACAGATGCGTGGCCACTGGGGGGAACAGCAACTGCGCAACGTCCTGGAGTTGTCCGGCATGAGCGAGCGCATTGATTTCTTCGAGCAACTCACGGTCGGCAGCGGTGACAGCACGGGTCGGCCCGATGCGGTCGTCCGCGTCCCCGGCGGCGCCCAGGTTGTCATCGACGCGAAGACCCCTCTGGACTCGTATCTGGAAGCCCACAACACCAGCGACGACGAGCAGCGACAGCAGGAACTGCTGCAGTCACACGCCAGCTCGCTCATGGGCCACGCCCGCACGCTTGGTAGGCGGGACTACGACGCCGCGATCTCCGGTTCCCCTGACTTCGTGGTCATGTTCGTACCCGCGGACCCGATCCTCGACTCGGCGATGGACGTCAAGCCCACCCTCTGGCAGGAAGCCTGGGACAAGCACCAGGTACTCATCGCCACCCCCGGCCTGCTGCTGGCGTTCCTGAAGACAGTGGCGCTGGCCTGGAAGGAGCAGTCCCTGCAGGAGAACGCCAGGCAGATCACCGATGCAAGCAAGGAACTGTACGACCGCCTGCGCATCTGCCTCGACCACGTCGCCAAGATGGGTCGCGGCTTGGAGCAGGCGGTGAATTCCTACAACGCTGGCATCGGCTCCCTCGAAAGCCGCGTCCTGCCCCAGGCGCGTCGCCTGGAGGAGTTGGACGCCGCGACCGCCAAGAAGATCGCTGCGCCGTCCCCTGTCGAGGGTGTCGCTCGGCAACTGTCAGCCCCCGAACTCGCCGAGGCATCCGAAGTCGGTCCAGCTCCGCCCAACTCCTGAGGGTTCTCCACCCGGTAAGCGGAGAGACACCCGCACGGCCACGTTCGAACGCGCCCCGTGGGGCGCACAGGCCCCGGGACTGCGATCCGCAACCCGAAACGTCGGCGCATGACATAGCCGAGAATCACGCGGCGCGCAGAGGCCGCGGGGCAGCGATCCGCAACCGATCCGGGGCGTACTCCCGATGAGGCCCTTGCGGCTGGGTCACCCGCCGCCGACGTTGTGGCCGGTCAAGCCCGCGTCTTACAGGCCACTGGGTAGCCGGAGACTCCGTGGGCGGAGAGCAAAGGGACGGCCATGCCAGTGTGACATTGGTCACATATGACTGCGGCTCGGATTAGGCGCTTCGACCAGAACAGGCACAGCTCGCTGAACTGGGGTTTCGATTACTCCGCTGGCCGGGACTCTGGTCTGGCTCCCCTCCACTTCGTCCGATATTCACACTAGTATTGTTATTCAGTCTTACACAGACTATATTATAGGAAGAAGCAATCAGGACGGTCCGGCGGTGCCGGGCCGGGAAGCTGCCACGAGGGGGTGATGGACAGATGAGCAACGATCCGCTGCGCAGCGAGCAAGCCGACTCCACGTCGGCGCACACCGATCGGATCGCCGAGTGGGCTGCCCTCGGTGAGTGGTTGGCGTCGCCTCCGCCGCTGCTGCACAAGGTCGACCTGGAGGTGTTGCAGGAGCGGTTGGGGTTCATGAGCCGGGCGCGGTCGTTTCTGGCCGCGGCGGAAGCTGACGTCATCGCGGAAATCTCCCGACGGGAGGGCGACGCGGCCGCCGAGGAGACGCTGCGGTGCACCCAGAAGCGTTCCCGGGCCGGCGCCCGCAAGGCCGTGAAGACTGCGGCGCAACTTGAGTGGGCGCCGCGGGTGGCCGGCAAGCTCGCCGACGGCGCTATCACCCCCGAAGCCGCCGGTCTGATCCTGGATGCGGCCGGTGAGACGCCGGTGGATCACGGTGTGTTGTTGGAGGCCGCCGAAGAGGAGCCCGATGACCTGTTCCGCCGCACTCTCAAGGAGCACGTCAACGAGCGCACCAACCAAGAGGAACTCGAGGATCGGCGTGCCCGTCAGCGGCGCCGGCGCCGCGCCACCATCAGCGAGGAGGCCGACGGCATGTTCCACCTCTTCGCCCAGTTCGATCCGCTCACCGGCAACCGGGTCCGCAACGCCCTGCTGGCCAAGACCGACGAACTGTTCCGCAACGAGGATCCCATGAACCGCGCCACCACACCCCAGCGCTTCGCCGACGCCCTCACAGAACTCGTCTGCAACAGCACCAGCGACGGCGCGCCGGCCGGGGTGGAGTTGCTCGTCCTGGCCGACTACGACCAGGTGCGCGACGAGATCATCAACGCCCGCTTGGCCGACGAGACCCGCCTCACCGAAGCCGAGACTCTCGCTCTGGCGTGTGACGCCAAGATCCTGCCGGGCATCTTCAACAGACACACCGGCGACGCGATGCTGAGCCGCTCCCGGCGCAAGGTTCCCCCCTGGCTGCGCAAGCAACTCATCGCCCGCGACCGCGGCTGCATCGGCTGCGGCGCCCACCACAAGATCTGCCAGGTCCACCACATCCGCCACTGGAAGCACGGCGGCGAGACCACCCTGGAGAACACCTGCCTGGTGTGTTGGCGCTGCCACCACGTCCGCATCCACCAAAACGGCGAAGAAGTCATCCGCCACCCGGGAGGCAAACTCACCATCGCACCCCCTGGTGCCGGCAAACCCACGCGTCCCCCGCCAGGCGAGCGCCACCGACCCCACCCCCGACCAACGACCGACCATGCCAGACCCGACGCCCAATCTGGACGGTCGCGCGACCCATGCCACCAACCTCCCCTACCGACCCCCGCCCCCCGCCGATGCTGAGAACCGATCCCGACCGACCCCGACACACGAGCACGGCGGTGCCGGGTGTCAGGCAGCCA
Source organism: bacterium (assembly GCA_026708055.1). Classification (NCBI taxonomy): domain Bacteria; species bacterium. The sequence goes on from JAPOVS010000040.1 coordinate 14,927, forward strand.
GCACAGGCAGCCATTGCAAGGCCGGCGGAACAACAGTTGACGGGGAGAACAAGACGGCGGGCCGTTCAGTCCCCTGCGGCAGGACTGAGCAAGCGGTAGCCCTCGTGGGCGTCGAGGCCGCCGAAGGGCAGCACGTGCAGCGCCGGCGTGGTGACACCGCTGGCCACGTAGCCGGCGATGCGGTCGCGGCACTCGGCAGGGGTCCCGTTGATGAGGATGTCGTCCACCAGCTCCTCGGGGATCTGCTTCAGGGCACCCGCCCGGTCCCCGCTGTCCCAACACTCCCAGAACGGCGTCAGCATCGCCTCCCGCCCCAGCCACACATGGAACGCCCGGTACACGGCCACCGAGACATAGCCAGCCAACATTCGCTTCGCCGCGGGCATCACGGCGGCGCGGTCGGGGTTCGGGCAGACGAACAGGCGGGCCACGATTTCCGCATCGGGCGCGATCTCACGCACGATTCCGGCCACCCGCACCGTGTCGGTCGCCGAGAGCCAGTTGATGATGGCGCCGTCGGCCTCGCGCGCCGCCAGGCGGAGCATCTGCGGGCGCAGGGCGGCCAGCAGCAGCGGAACCGGCGGATCGGGCGGTTCACCCACGGTGAGGCGGAAGCCCGTCACCTCGAAGGTGTCGTAGCCAGCGGTGACCTTCTCCCCCGCCAGTGCAGCTCGCAGGAAACGCAGCGTGTCCCGCGCCCGGCGGTACGGCTCGCGGAACGGGACGCCGTTCCAGCGCTCCACGATGACATCCGACGAGGTCCCGATGCCGAGCGCGAACCGGCCGGGGGCGGCCTGGGCCAGCGCCGCAGCCGACTGCGCCAGCGTCGCCGGGCCCCGCGTGTAGATGGGGACGATGGCCGTGCCGAGGCGGACATCGGGCTCCCAGGCCGCCGCCAGTGCCAGCGGGGTGAACCCGTCGACACCCGACGACTCGGCCGACCACAGGTCGGTGTAACCCCACGACACCAGCTCGCCGATGCGCTCACGCTGGGTGCCCAGTGGACCGCCCAGCGGCACCGAGACCCCCAGGGGAGTTCTTGCTGCGGCCTGTGAGGTCACCGGCCGCCTACAGCCACCTGAAGACCAGGCCGTCGCGGCGCTGGGCCCACTCCTCGGCGGTCATGGCGAACCGTTCGTGGTCCTCCCAGCAGCCGTCGATCTCCAGGAAGCGCAGCGCCACACCCTCCGAGCGCAAAGCCAGCTTCTCCACCACCCGCCGGCTGCGCTGGTTGCGAGGCACGATCGCGATCTCCACGCGGTGCATGTCGAGCTCCTCGAAAGCGAACCGCAGCCCGGCCGCCACCGCCTCGGGGATGTAGCCGTTTCCGGCGTGGCGCTGATCGATCCAGTAGCCGATGTTGCAGGACTGGAACGGACCCCGGGTCACGCCGGTGACGTTCATCTCCCCCACCAACGTCCCGTCCACGAACACGCCGAACCCGTAGGCGGTGCCGAGGTGGCGCTCCCGGTCGCGGGCACCGCAGCGTGCCGAGAAAGCGGACCTGCTCACGTCGGGGTCGGGCGCCCCGTGGGGCTTGGCCGGCTCCCACTGGGTCAGCCAGGCACCGTTGTGGCGCCGCACCTCACGCCACTGCGCGAAATCGCCCGGTGCCAGGGGACGGAGACGGACCCGGCGCCCGGGCAGTACCGGAGATGATTCGGTCGAAGCGAGAGCCCTGCGCATTCGTTCGGGGACCCTAGCCAGCATCATCGTCCTCCCGCTGCCGAGGTCCCCCAGGAGGACCGCTCCTGACCGTCGGCCAGCAGGCTGCTGACCAGCCCGTCCAGCAGGTCGGTCTCGGAGACCAGGCAGCTGTCGAAGCCGAAGAAGCGCATGATCTTCACGAGCACGCACATGCCGGCGACGATCACATCGGCCCGATCGGCGTGCAGCCCCGGGTTGGAGATCCGCTGGGCACGATCCTCGGTCGCCAATGTCCGGAACACGTCCTCGGCAGCGGCACGGGTCAACTCGAAGTGGTGGATCCTGTCCGGGTCGTAGGGCTCAAGACCCAACTCGACGGCCGCGGCGCTCGTCACCGTGCCGGCCACGCCGATGAAGCAGGCCGTGCGGCGCGCCTCGGGGATGGCGATCAGCACGTCCTCGAGATGGGCCTCGACCACCGACAGGCAGGCGTGCAACTCCTCGGGCCGGGGCGGGTCGTGGTGGATGAACTGCTCGGTGAGGCGCACGCAACCCACGTCCGCCGAGAGCACCCCCTCGCAGCGTTCGGATCCGAAGGCGAACTCGGTGGACCCGCCACCGATGTCGGCGACGAGGAAGGGGCCGCGAGCGGGATCCAATCCGGCGGTGGCACCGTCGAACCCCAGACGGCCCTCGGTGTCGCCGTCCAGCAGTTCGGGGCGGATACCCAAGGTGGCGGTGGCGGCGGCGAAGAACTCCTCGGCGTTGCGGGCGTCGCGGGCCGCGGACGTGGCAGTGGCGCGCACTGCTTCGACGCCCAGTGCGTCCATGATCCCGCGGTAGTCCTCGAGCACGGTGATCGTGCGGCCGATCGCTTCGCCGGCCAGGCGGCCCGAGGCGTCGACGCCCTGGCCGAGACAGGTGACGATGGAGTGCCGCTCGAGAGTTTCGACGCCGCCTCGGCTGACGAGCAGGCGCGTCGAGTTCGTCCCGCAGTCGACGGCCGCCACGACGCGGTCGCTGCGGGCGGCGTGCCCGTTCACGAGCCCGGCTGCGTGGTGTGGGTTGCGCCGCCTGCATCGTGGCCGCGAGCACCGGACGCCGGCGCGGCCGTCGCCGCGACTGCCGCCGCGCCGGCGGCGAGTTCGTCGGCCACCCAGGCGCCGACCGGGTCGGCACCGCCGGCGAGATGCCAGGCGTAGTGAGCGTGCAGGCACTTGACGCCTCGCCGGGTGCCCCCCACGCCGCCGGTGGGACGGGGGCCGGTGTGGCCCGCGGGCAGGGCGGCGTCCCGCTCGGCCGCGTAGCCGGCATGGGCCGCCTCCAGCGCGGAGGCGTCGACCGCGGCCTCGGCCTGGCGCACCCCGCCCCGGGACTCCAGCCGGCTCACCGCGAGGCAGTCGGCGGCCGACACCAGCCAGTAGCGTGTCGGCATCGGCGTCCCGTCGGCCAGGAGCGGATCGTTGCGGATCACCCGCGGGCTGCCGTCCGGATTGCGCACCCACACCCGGAATCCCCCCTGCGGCTGGCGCCCGAGCAGCTCGGCAACCTCCGCCCAGTCCCGCAGCGAGACGCCGTCGCCGCCAGCGGCCCACGGCTCGGCGCCCAACTCGGGACCGCCGCGCCCGGTGTCGTCCGCGCGGGCGCCGCGATCGGCGCCGGCCAGGGCCGCCTCGGGCTCGGTCAGGCCGGCAGCGTCCGCCCAGGCCCGGAACGACGTTCCCCGGATGCCGCCAGGCGCCGTCACGCCTCCCCCGAACCTCGCTGCGACCCGGCCGGCCGGGAGTCGTGCCCTGGAGGGATCGGCGAGACCAGAGGTCCTACGCGGCGCTGCGGCGCCCGGAGAGCGGCTTCAGGACGAAATCCACAAGCCTCTTGAGGAGGAGTCCGAGAGCGAGCACCGGAGCGATGATCGGCGAGAGGATGCGGAGCCTCTTCGGCACGGCCTGCAGCAGATCCACGGCCTCGGGCTCGGCCGCCGCCTCGCCCGCGTCCGCTGCGCTGCCGCCGGACTCCTCCCCCGCATCGGCACCGGACTCCTCGCCCGCATCGGCCTCAGCGGATTCGCTCAGCATCTCCTCGAGGTTGTCCACGAACTGCCCCATCAGCTTGGCGCTCACGTCACCGAGCACGCCCCGTCCGAACTGTGCCACCTTGCCGCTGATCTTGAGATCGGTGGTGACCTCCACCTTGGTGCTGGCATCCGAGGCGGCCTCCATCAGGGCGGTGATGTCGGCGGCGGCGTTTCCCGCGCCGCGGGTATCGCGGCCCTCGGCGCGGATCACGATCCGCAGGTCGTCCCTGTTCATCTCGACCATGGTGGCCTTGCCGCGGTACTCCGCCGATATGGGGCCCACCTTCACCTTGACCGCGCCGCGGAACTCGTCCCCCTCAACCTCGTCGAGCCGGGCTCCGGGCAGGCAGGGAGCGATCAATTCGGGATTTGTGAGGACCTCCCAGGCCCGATCCACGCCGACACTCACCTCGAAGTCGCTCTTCAGTTCCATCGGTCAAGCCTCCTTGACGTCTTGCCGCGTCCGCCTCGAATCGTCGGCGGCTCAAGGGCGATCCCTGTAACCGCCCGAGTCGTCGCGCAACGTTACCGCCGTTGTCTGTCCGGCACAGCGGCCGACCGGAATCCGGAGACAGCCGGCGATCGCGCCGCGATGTGCGCGGCGCCGGCGGTTAGCCTCGCGCTGGACGGCCCCTCACCTCGGGCGATGGCGGAGGAGGTGATCGGCGATGGCTCGACGCGACCTCGCACATCCGGCGAACGAGAGCAGTCCCTGGTTCGTGGACACACGCTGCATCCGCTGCGACGCCGCCCGTCATTGGGCGCCCGGTCTGATCGAGGCGGACGAGAAGGGTCTGTCCTTCGTGGCGCGCCAGCCGGAGAATCCCACCGAGGAGGCCCAACTCTGGCGCGCGGCCGCGGCCTGCCCGACGCAATCGATCGGCACCACCGAGGCGCGCCGCCCGCCGCAGCCGGCGTTCCCGTCCGAACTCACGCCCGGCGTCCACGCGCTGGGCCACAACGCCCGCTCGTCGTTCGGGGCGCACTCCTACCTCGCGGTCCGACCCGACGGGAACCTGATGATCGACTCGCCGCGGTTCACTCGGCAGTTGGCGGAGCGGATCGACGATCTCGGTGGCCTGCGCCACGTGCTGCTGACCCACCGCGACGACGTCGCCGACGCCGACCGCTGGGCCGACCGGTTCGGGGCCGACGTCTGGATCCACGAGGCCGACGCCGACGCGGCTCCGTACGCCACGGTCATCCTCGGCGACGAACCCGCGACGATCTCACCCGGAGTCGCAGCCGTCCACGCGCCGGGCCACACGGCGGGACACGTCGTGTTCCACGTCGCCCGCAGGTTGCTGTTCACCGGCGACACGCTGCACTGGAACCACCGGCGCGGGGAGCTCGACGTGTTCCCCAGCGTGACCTTCCACTCCTGGGACGCCCTGGCGGAGACGATGGACCGCCTCGCCGGACTGCGGGTGGAATGGATCCTCCCCGGCCACGGCAAGTGGCACAACGTCGGAGCGGACGCCTGGAGGGGCCAGATGGCCCACCTCGGCCCGGCCATGCGTGCAATCGGCCAAGAGGCCTGGGCACAGCGGCCGGACAGCGCCTACGACTGGTACTGAACCGCCGGTTCGCGGAGGACGCGAGCCTGCAATCCGCTCGCTCCGGATTGACTCCGACGTGTCACACCGCTCCCGTAAGGTGGCCGACGTGGAGGGAGTGCAAGTCGTAGCCAATCCGGGAATCATCGATCTGTCGGGAGAGCGCAGTTGGGTGCTGCACGCCGACAACGCTGACGTCCTCCCGCGGCTCCCCGGCGGCGCGTTCCGGCTGATCTACATCGACCCCCCGTTCAACAGCGGCAAGGTGCAGCGGCGCCAAGAGCTGTCGACTGTCCGCTCAGACGACGGAGATCGGGTGGGCTTCGGCGGCAGGCGGTACCGAACCGTCTCGCGCGGCGCCACGTCCTACGCCGACGTCTTCGACGACTATCTGGAGTTCATCGATCCTCGGCTCGAGCACGCCCGTCGTCTGCTCGCCGACGACGGCACCCTCTACTTCCACATCGACCAACGGGAGTCCCACTACTGCAAGGTGCTGCTGGATCAGATCTTCGGCCGGGACTGCTTCATCAACGAGATCATCTGGGCCTACGACTACGGCGGCCGCTCACGCCGCCGCTGGCCGGCAAAACACGACACCATCCTCGTCTACGCCAAGGACGCCGACCGCTACTTCTTCGACCAGGACGCCATCGAGAGGATCCCGTACATGGCACCGGGACTCGTATCGAAGGAGAAAGCGGCGCGAGGCAAACTCCCCACCGACGTGTGGTGGCACACCATCGTGCCCACCAACGGCAAGGAGAAAACTGGCTACGCCACCCAGAAACCCGAGGGCATCCTGCGCCGGATCCTGAGCGCATCGTCGCAGGAGGGGGACTGGGTCTTGGACTTCTTCGCCGGCTCGGGAACGGCTGGCGCGGTGGCCCGGCAGATGAACCGCCGATGCGTGCTGATCGACAACAACGAGGAGGCCATCGCGGTCATGGCCCGCCGCCTCGGTACGGACGGCGTCGGCTATCTCGACGAGGCGCTACAGCCTGTCGATCCTCTCGTCATCGAACAATCGGAATCGGATCGACTCGGACTATTCGGATAACCGACCCGTACGCGCGGATCCGAGACTCCGAGGTACGCGAACTGGCCGCTTATTCCCGACTCAACAGAACCTACGCTGGGTTGCGGATGCTGCTAATCGTCGCTAATCGTCGTTGATGATGGTGCCGGTGGCGGTGGCTTGGGCGATGGTGGCGCCGACGGGGTTGGAGAGGACCAGTTGGAGGGTCTCGTCGGGTTCGCGGTTGCGGTCTGCTCTCGGTACGACGTCGATGCTGCGTCGGGTTGTGCCGGCTCGGAAGGTCAGCCGCCCACGCGCCGCGGGATAGTCGAGGTACTCGTAGGCGGTGCCTTCTCGAGTCCGGTAATCGACTGTCACCGTCCCGGTGGACGGTTCGCTCAGGACCACCACGAAGGTTATGGCGCCGGTGTCCTCGTGGGCGTCGGCGTACCGGTCGTCGATGGTGATGGCGGGCAGGTCCGGCGGCGGAGGAAGCCGCGGCGGGGGCGGAGGCGGCGGATCGTCGTCGTCGGAGACCGCGACAGTGGCCGCGCCGCGGGACGACGACACGGTGTAGCCCTGTCCGGCGTTGAGGGTGACGGTGACCGAGCCGTGGGCCTCGTCGATGCCGTCGCCAGCGGTGGCGACGGTGTAGGTCTTGGTGCCGCTGGTGGGGACCGTGACGGTCTTGGTGCCCGTGGCGGCGCCG
>JAPOVS010000040.1:21978-156137 GCA_026708055.1 bacterium
GGCGCGGGGCTGGCCGTGACGGTGAAGGAGGCGTTCTGGCCTTCGGTCACGCCCGGGCCGGCGGTCACGCCGACCTCGGGGTCCGGAGGCGGCGGAGGCGGAGGCGGCGGAGGCGGTGGAGGAGGCGGCGGTGGAGGCGGCGGGTCGTCGTCGTCGGAGACCGCGACTGTGGCCGCGCCGCGGGATGAGGACACGGTGTAGCCGCTGCCCGCGTTGAGGGTGACGGTGACCGAGCCGTGGGCCTCGTCGGTGTTGTCGCCGGTCGTGGCGACTGTGTGGGTCTTGGTGCCGCTGGTGGGGACCGTGACGGTCTTGGTGCCCGTGGCGGCGCCGTAGTCGCCCTGCTGGGTGACCGTCATCGTCACCGACAGGGGTGCCGCCGGCGCGGGGCTGGCCGTGACGGTGAAGGAGGCGTTCTGGCCTTCGGTCACGCCCGAGCCGGCGGTCACGCTGACCTCCGGCTCGGGGGGCGGCGGAGGCAGTGGAGGAGGCGGCGGCGCGTCGCGGCAGGCTTGGAGGCGGTCCAACTCGGCGTACACCCTCTGCCACAGCGCGTTGGGGCCGGCCCCCTGCCAGTTCGACTCCTGGCGGTCCGGGCGGGCCTTGAGTTGCGCCACCGTATAGGTGTCGGTGCCCTTCATGGTGTTGTACGAGCGGGTGAACGTGTCCAACAGGTCGGGGCGCGCGCCATTCCACGGGTCCCGGGTCTTGGCCTCGAGCTGGGCCAGCAGGGCGGCGTCTGCAGTGACGCAGACCCGCGGCGGCGGGTCGTCGTCGTCGGAGACGGCCACCGTGCCCGCGCCCCGGGTGCCCGACACGGTGTAGCCCTGTCCGGCGTTGAGGGTGACGGTGACCGAGCCGTCGGCCTCGTCGGTGTCATCGCCGGCCGTGGCGACGCTGTAGGTCTTAGTGCCGCTGGTGGGGACCGTGACGGTCTTGGTGCCCGTGGCGGCACCGTAGTCGCCCTGCTGGGTGACCGTCACGCTCACCGAGAGGGGCGAGGTGGGCGGGGGGTCGGCAGTAATCGTGAAGGAGGCCGAGCCGCCCTCTGTCACCCCGCCGCCGGCGGTGACGCTGACCTCCGGCACCGCCGGGGGCGGCGGTGGGGCGTCGTCGTCGGCCACGGCCACCGTCGCCGCCCCGTCGGTGCCCGACACGGTGTAGCCCTGACCGCTGTTGAGGGTGACGGTGACCGAGCCGTCGGCCTCGTCGGTGTCATCGCCGGCCGTGGCGACAGTGAACCGCGCCGAACCGGCAGTGGGCAGGGTCACCGTCCGCGAACCCGTGGACACGCCGAAATCGCCGCTCTGAGTCACCGCCAGTGACACACGCAGGGGAGTCGACGGCACCGGGCTGGCCGTGACGGTGAATTCGGCGCTTGCACCCTCGGTGACGCCAGCCCCGGCGGTGACGCTGACCTCCGGCACCGCCGGCGGCGGGTCGTCGTCGTCGGCCACCGCCACCGTCGCCGCGCCCTCGGTGGCCGACACGGTGTAGCCGCTGCCCACCTTCAGGGTCGCCGTGACTGAGCCGTCGGCCTCGTCGACGTCGTCGTTGACCGTGGCGACAGTGAACCGCGCCGAACCGGTGGTGGGCACGGTCACCGACTGAGCGCCGGTGGCGCCCGCGGCGGCGTAGTCGCCCTGCTGCGTGAGGGTCAGCGAGACGCTCAGCGGCGCCGACGGCGCGGGCGCCGCGGTGACGGTGAAGGTCGCCGCTGTGCCCTCGGTGACGCCGGTGCCGCCGCTGACGCTGACCTCAGGAGTCTGCGGCGCACCGGCTTGGCGCGGGATGCCTGTCACCTCCAGAGTGAACGGGCCCCTCGCTCCCGAGCGGAAGGTGGTGGCTTCGATCGTGTAGTCGCCCGCCGCCAGCGTGACCTCCAGCAACGCCGACCAAGGATGCACGCCGGACCGCCTCCGACCGTCGTCGTTGCGCGCCACCACCGCAGCCGAACGCTCCCCGACGCCCCTCCTCAAGTTGAGGTAGGTGTCGGGATCGCCGGCCTGCTCTCCCCGCAGATCGATCGTTACCCGGCTCTGCTGGACGAGGCTGAAGTTGTAGTACTCGGCGCTCTTGTTTGAGTAGCTCGTGGGCGTCAGGCACGCCGCAGTCCACTCGCCCCGAACGACCCCGGGGCCGGTGAGATCGTGTACGCACGGGTCTGAGGTGCCTGCTAACGCGGGAAGGTCATCGTCGGCCACGGCCACGGTGGCCGCGCCCTCGGTGCCCGAGACCGTGTAACCCTTCCCGCTGTCGAGGGTGACTGTCACCGACCCGTCCGCCTCGTCGGCGGAGTCGTCCAACGTCGCCACCGCGAGCTGCACCGAACCGCTCGTGGGGATCGTCACCGTCCGCGAACCCGCCGCCACCCCGAAATCGCCGGTCTGAGCCACGGTCAGCGACACACTCAACGCAGCCGACGGCGGCGGATCCGCCGTGACGGTGAAGGAGGCGTCAGCGCCCTCGGTCACCCCGCCACCGGCGGTGACGCTGACCTCCGGCAACGGATCGTCATCGTCGGCCACCGCGACTGTGGCCGCGCCCTCGGTGCCCGACACCGTGTAACCCTTCCCGCTGTTGAGCGTGACGGTCACCGAGCCGTCCGCCTCGTCGGCGGAATCGTCCACCGTCGCCACAGCCAACTGCACCGAACCGCTCGTGGGGATCGTCACGGTCCGCGAACCCGTCGCCACCCCGAAATCGCCCTGCTGGGTCACGGTCAGCGACACGCTCAACGGCGCCGACGGCGGCGGATCCGCCGCGAACGTGAACGTCGCCTTCCCGCCCTCGGTGACGCCTGTGGAGTCGGTCGTCCCCCCGCCCCCGGTGCTCCCCGAACCGGCGGTGACAGCGACCTCCGGATCTGTTTTGGCCGGGGGCAGACCGGCCACGGTCAAGGTGAACGAACCGACCCGATCGCTGCTGTAGGTGGTCGCCTCGATCGTGTAGTCGCCCGCGGGGAGCGTCCTGTGGAGCCGCGAGTTCGTGCCCTCCCCGCCGTCATCGTCCGCGAACAGGGCGCTGCCTTTCCGGTCTCCCCCGCGCCTCAGGTAGAGGTAGGGGTCGACCACGGACTTGAGATCGATTGTGACTTCGCTCTGCTTGTCCAAGCTGAAGTTGTAGTAGCGGGCGAAACTCCTCCTGGCCTGCGACCGGCAGACAGCTATCCACCTGCCCTCGGTGGATCCGTCGCCCGTAAGGTCTGCGGCACAGTCGATGGCAGGCAAACCGGCGAGGGGCAGCTGAGCGAAGCCGTGACCCCAACTGCTGTCAGCACCCGCGGTGCCGCGCTCGGCCGCGTTGGTCTTCAGATAGTCAGCCAGCTTTTGGGGGGTGAAGGAGGGGTTGCGCTGCAGGACCAAGGCGGCGAGACCTGCCACGTGCGGCGCCGCCTGAGAGGTGCCGCAGAACCTGGTTCTGCGTGTCGTGAGCCCACAAGCCACACCCACGATGTCCGGTTTGATCCGCCCGTCAGGCGTGGGACCGCGGCTGCTGTAGGACTCAAGGGTGTTGACGTTCGCATAGTGCGCGGCGCCGACGGCCAGGACGCCCGCGCTGGCGCTGTCCGCCGGGGACGTGACGGAGTGGCTGAGGGTGAAGTGCTCGAGGCGGGAAAGGGAATTCGAGAAGACCGAGAACTGCACCCAGGACGGAGCGGCGCTGCCATCCTTCTTCTTCACGAAGGCGGCGTATGTCCCCGGGTTGAGGATAAGCCTAGAGATTCGCTCGGTCGGATAATCCGTCGATCTGCCGCTCTGAGTGTCGGCGCTGGTGGCGACGACCTGCCCCGTCGTGCTTCCGGGAGGGTAGTACAGGAACTCCAGGTCGAGGTCCTTCGTGGCGCCGCCCCAAGTGTCATCCCAACGCATAAAGATCGTCAACCCCGAAAGTGTTGCGAACCTGAAGGACTGGCCTTCGTCGGGGGTCATCCCCTGATAGCGCTGCCACTCGTGGTAGCCGTCGTCGTCGGAGTCGGCGAACGAGCCGTACCAGGTGCGCTGCGCCCCGTTGCCGGCCGAGTTGACCCAGAGAATCCCATTGTCCGCGGCCCATTTGACCGTGTTGAGCGCACTGGGTCTGATCGGCGATGTGCCGTCGGGGGCACCGTGGTACGTCCAGCTGACCGAGTGGACGATGACCTTCACGCCCTGGTCCTTCATCCACTCGGCAGCGCTCTGCAGGTCGCCGAAACTGGCGGGATTCGAGACGTACAGCGAAGCATCAGGGGCGACGTCCATCAGGGTCTCGGCGACGATGGTGCCATGGTCGGCGCCGGGGAAAGAATCGCAATTGGCCAGATCGCTCGTGGGTCTGCCGAGCGAGCGGTAACAGCGGCCGGTCACGGTCCTCGGCAGTTCGATCCCCAGCCGCGCGCGCAACCCGACGAACCCGTCCTTGTGGTTGTGCCGCGACGCAAAGTCGATGACGCCGACCTTGACACCCCTGCCCGTGAACCCGGCCTCCTGCCAGATGTCGGCCAGGTGAAGAGCCACGCCCTGACTGGTGACCGCACCCCGGAGCGGCTCCAGCGGCGGGATCTCGCGCACCCGCATCACCCCGGCCTGCCGGGCGAGTTGCCCCAGCAACGCCGGCGGCAGGTTCACCTCGAGGTAGTCGGATGACACATTGACCGCGCTCACGCCGGCTCGGGCAAGGAATGCCACGACCCCGTCACGATTGCCGTCGAGCTGGACCATGAGCGGGATCGGCTCGCTCAATGTCGAATCGGGGCCCAAGGCGAGCGTCGGGGGCGCAGGGGTCGCCGTCGCGTTCGGGTCGGACGGGTCAGGGGCGGGCGCGCGGGCGGCCACCGAATCGTGGGCGACGGCCAACGTGCTGAGCTGCGAACCGAGATTGGGGTACACCTGCCCCGGATCGAGCGCGGGCACGGGGCCCGGCGACTCCGAGAGCAGATCGTCGGGGAGCAGAGGCTCTTCGGGGTCCGAGTCGGTCGGAGGAGCAGCGTCCTCGATCCGGGTCTCCGCGGCGACGCCGGGGATCGACGCCGCCAACAGCGCCACGGCCAAGCCCAGAACCACCCCCGCTCGGCGGGCCTGACGACAGAATGCTCCCCGGCCGGACATCCCTTGGATATTACTCTCCGACGGCGGACTCCCGGTCACCGGTCGCGGCGGCGGAGGTCCTCGCGGGTGTCGATGTCGGTGGGGTCGCCGGGGCAGGTGACCTCGCGGACCATCTCGGGGCGGCGGCGCATGAGTTGGCGGGCGCCCTCGTCGCCGTCGAGCGGGAGCAGCGGCCACACCGCGGCGTCGAGCTTCACCGGCGGGCGTCGGCGGGCGCCGTAGACGGCGGTGACGATGGATCCCGGGGCCTCGGCCACCCGCCGCCAGGCCTCGGCACCGACGAGGGGCTGATCGGCCACGCCCACCACGACCGCCGCGTGCCCGTCCATCTCGGCGGTGCGGACGCCGGCCTGCAGCGACCAGGACTGGCCGCGCTGCCAGTCATGGTTCATCACGATGGTCACCTCGGGGGGGAGCAGGTCGCTGAGGTCCTCGGCGCCGAGCACCACGTAGACGGCCGCCAGAGGGGCTTCGAGGGCGGCATCGACAGCCCACCGGAGGAGGGGCCGGCCACCGAACTCGGCGCGCAGTTTGTGAGTGGGGCCGGCGAACCGCGATCCCTCGCCGGCGGCCAGCAGGACGCCCGCAGTCCCGCGGCGGGTATCAGCCGTAAGGCCGCTTCCGGCGGGGTTGTCGGCGGCAGGCCCGGCAGGTCGAGAAGCCCGCGGCACCGGGTTCAGTCCAGCGAGGCGAGAGACCGTTGACCGCGCCGCGGCCGGTCCCGGCGAGCGTTCCGGCAGCACTTCTCAGCGATGGATGGGGCCGGCGCTGTCCCGCAGCGACGGGGCCGCCCGTCCAGCGCGGACCGCGATGATCTCCGCCACGACCGAGACCGCCGTCTCCTCGGGAGTGCGCCCGCCGATGTCGAGGCCGATCGGGGCCATGAGCCTCGCCAGCCCGTCCTCATCCACTCCCACCTCGCGGAGCCGCTCGATCCGCTTGGCGTGGGTGCGGCGGCTGCCCATCACCCCGATGTAGCCCACGTCGGTCTGCAGGGCGCGCACCACCGCCGGCACGTCGAACTTGGTGTCGTGGGTGAGGATGCAGACGGCGTCGACGGGCCGCAGCCTGCCGCCGTAGGCGTCGAAGACGCTGTCGGGCCACTCGACCCTGATCTCGTCGGCCATCGGGAAGCGCTTGGGCGTGGCGAAGACCTTGCGGGCGTCGCACACCACGACCTTGTAGCCCAGCACCTTCGCCACCCTCGCCAGGGCGGCGGTGAAGTCCACGGCGCCGAAGATCAGCATCCTGGGCTGGGGGGCGAAGGACTCCACGAACAGCGTGAGGTCCTCCATCCGCTGCTCCCCGCCGGCGCCGTAGTGGCGGACGCAGGTCTGGCCCAGTTCGAGTTCGCCGAGCACGTCACGGGTCGCAACGTCGTCGAGTTCGGGGCTGCCGAGGGTCCCGAGCGCCTCCATACCGGGACGCACGAGCAGGCGGGCGCCCTTGCCGACCCCCTCGATGATCGTGGCCAGCGCGACCGGCTCGTCGGCCCGCAACGCCTCGGCGAGGGCCTCATAGAGGGGCGCCGGATCGGCAGCCATACGGTGCCTACCAGTCCAGCGGCTCGACGAAGAGGTGGATCGTGCCGCCGCAGGTGAGACCCACGGCGAACGCCTCGTCGTCGCTGTAGCCGAAGCTCACCATGCGCCGCTCACCCGCCTCGAGCACCTCCAGCGCCTCGGCCACCACCGCGCCCTCCACGCAACCGCCCGACACCGAGCCCGACACCTCGCCCGCCTCGTTCACCGCCATGGCGGCGCCCGGGTCCCGCGGGCCTGACCCGTCGAGATCGGTCACGCGGGCCACCGCCACACGCTGACCGGCCGCTCGCCAGCGGTCGATATCGTCCAGCAACTCCTGCATCAGAACCTCCCGGAGGGCTGCGCTCGGCTGTGCTCACCGAAGCGTAGGCCGATAGCGGGACTCCGACCCCCCTTTTCGAGGCAGCTCTTTGGAGGCAGCTCTCAGGCCGCGACCCTGTTGGCCAGTTCTTCCAGCGATGCCAGCGAGTGGCCCTCCACGAACTCGTCCACGAATGGCAGCGCTGCCGCCATCCCCTGGGCGAGGGGCGCATAGCCGGGCGTGGACTTGAGAGGGTTGACCCAGATGATCTTGTGTGCCACCCGGCCGAGGCGGCCCATGCTCTCGGCCATGACCGCCGGCTCCCCCCGATCCCAACCGTCGGAGAGGATCACGACGACAGCGCCCCGGGCCATTCCCCGCACCCCCCACAGGTCGCAGAAGACGCCGATCGAGCGGCCCAGGCGGGTACCGCCGGACCAGTCCTCGACCGCGCCGGCGGCACGGTCGAAGGCTGCGTCGGGGTCGCGGGTCGAGAGCTCGCGGGTGAGGCGGGTGAGCCGGGTTCCCAGAGCGAAGGCCTCCACCCGGCGGCGAGCCACCACCGCGGCGTGCACGAAGCGCAGCAGCGCCCGGGCGTAGGACTCCATCGATCCGCTCACGTCGAGCAGCAGCACCAGGCGGCGGGGCTGCTCGCCGGGTTGGCGGAACGACCGGGTGATCGGCTCGCCGCCGGCCTGCAGCGCCCGGCGCACCGTGCGGCGCAGGTCGGGCCGTCCCCGCGGCACCCGCACGGCCTGCAACCGCCGTGACCGGCGCATCACGCCGCCGAGCCGCAACTGGCTCATCAGTTGAGCCAGTTCGGCCAGCTCGTCGGCGGAGCAGTCGGCGAAGTCCTTCTCCCGCAGCAACTCGTAGGGGCTGTAGCGCACCGCGATGGTGTCCGAGTCGTCCTCGCCATCGCCGTCGGGACCGTCCCCCTCGAGGTCGTCGAAGGCGAGGGTGACCTCCGCCACCGGCGGCGGCGGGAGCAGGCTCTGCGGGTCGATCCCCTCCCAGAAGCGGGTGAACACCACGTCGTAGGTGTCGAAGTCCTCGGGCCGGTGCACCAGCGTGGCGCGACCGCACCAGTACACCTTGGCGCGGGTGTCCACCCCGACTGCGCCCAGCGCCGCCAGGAAGGTGATCATCGAACCCACCGGCACTTCCAGCTCCGCCTCGCGCAGCGCGGCGCCGAAGCGGGCCGCCAGAGCGCAGATGTTCTCAGCTCGCGCCGCGGCGACGAGAGCCGGGCCGTCGGTCACAGTCGGAGGTTCACCGCACTCGGCGGGTGAGGTGGCAACTCGCAGGGGCCACGCCGCTAGCGGCTCGTGGCCTCGGCGATGATCCTGTCGAGGCCGAACTCCTGGACCCGCCCCTGATCCTCCCGGTACTTGAGCACGGCTCCCAGGGTCACCTCGGCGCTGGTGGCGTCCAGGCCGTCCACACCGAGACGCACCAGCGCCATCGACCAGTCGATGCTCTCGGCCACGCCGGGCGGCTTGTAGAGGCCGATGTCGCGGAACCGGGCGACAGCGGCCGCGACCTGGCGCGCCAGCGCCGGCGCGACACCGTTGGTGCGCAGCGAGATGATCGCCACCTCGCGTTCGAAGTCGGGGTGCTCCACCCAGTGGTAAAGGCAGCGGCGCTTAAGGGCGTCGTGGACGTCGCGGGTGCGGTTGGAGGTCACCACCACGATCGGCGGCGCGGCGGCGCGGAAGGTCCCCAACTCGGGCACCGTGATCGACCAGTCCGAAAGGACCTCCAGCAGGAAGGCCTCGAACTCGTCGTCGGATCGGTCCACCTCGTCGATCAGCAGCACCGGCGGCACCGGGTCGTCGTGGGAGATGGCGTCCAGCAGCGGCCGCTTCACCAGGAAGCGTTCGGAGTACAGGGAGTCCTCCAGCGCGGCCGCATCGGCACCGGACGCCCCACCGGTGGCTTCGGCCGTGCGCAGGTGCAGCAACTGGCGCGAGTAGTCCCACTCGTACACGGCCTGGGACACGTCGATGCCCTCGTAGCACTGCAGGCGGATGAGGCGGCTGCCCAGCCAACCCGCCAGCGTCTTGGCCACCTCGGTCTTGCCGACTCCGGCCTCGCCCTCCAGCAGCAGCGGCCGCTGCAGCGAGAGCGCCAGGAAGATCGCCGTGGCGAGCCCCTCCGACGGCAGGTAGTCGTTGGCGCGGAGGCCGTCGGCGACCTCGGTCACCGACCCGGGGCCCACTCCCACGGGGCGCTACAACCCGGCGGCTTCGAGTGCCCGTCGCGTCAGGACCCGGGCCAGGTGCCGGCGGTACTCGACGCTGGCGTTGAGATCCTCGGTGGGTTCGCAGCCCTCGGCGGCCAACTCCGCCGCCTCGGCGCCCGAAGCCCCGCCCGCCAGAGCGCTCTCGACGGCGGCGGCCCGCACAGGCGTCGAGTCCATGTTCACCAGTCCCACGCCCACCTCGCCGCCGGCGCGCACGACCGCTGACACCCCCACGATCGCCCAGTCCTGAGCACGGCGGTTGAACTTCTCGAAACCCCAGCGGGCGCCGTCGGCAGCGGGAATGCGCACCTCGGTCAGCATCTCGTCGTCGGCCAGCGCCGTCTCCAGGAAGCCGCTGAAGAAGTCGTCGACGGAGATCTCCCTGCTGCCCTGCGAGCCGGTGGCCACCAAGGTGGCGCCGAGCGCGATGAGTGCCGAGGGAATGTCCGAGGCCGGATCGCCGTGGGCGACCGCCCCGCCGAGGGTCCCCCGGTGGCGCACCTGCGGGTCGCCGACGTGCGAGGTGACCTCGCCCAGCAGGCCCGCACGGGCCGCAACCAGGTCGCTGGTCTCGACGGCGCGGTGGCGCGTCAGCGCCCCGATCGCCACGTGGTCGCCCCCGTCGCGGATGTACGACAGGTCGTCGAGACGCCCGATGTCCACGAGGACGGCCGGGCGTGCCAGGCGGAACCGCATGAGGGGGATCAGCGAGTGTCCCCCTGCCAGGAGTTTCGCCTCGTCACCGTGGGTGGCGAGGGTGGCGACGGCCTCCTCCGCGGAGCCGGCGCGGACGTAGTCGAAAGCTGCAGGGATCACTGCTCACCTCCTGCCGCACAGTGCAGAACCGCCTTGACGATGTTGTGGTAGCCGGTGCAGCGGCAGAGATTCCCCTCCAGGCCGAGCCGCACCTCCCGCTCGCTGGGGTTCGGGTTCTCGTCCAGGAACGAGACCGCCGCCATCACCATGCCCGGCGTGCAGTAGCCGCACTGCAGGGCGTGGCACTGACGGAAGGACTCCTGCATGGGGTGGAGCGTGTCACCGTCGGCGAGACCCTCGATGGTCAGGAGATCCTCACCGTCGGCCTGCACCGCGAACATCGTGCAGGACTTGACCGACTCGCCGTTGACGTGGATGGTGCAGGCACCGCAGGACGACGTGTCACAGCCGATGTTGGTGCCCGTGAGGCCGACCACGTCGCGGATGTAGTGCACCAGGAGCGTCCGGGGCTCCACGTCGTGCGAGTGGGTCGTCCCGTTGATCGTGACCGATATCTCCACCTATGCCTCCCTGTGGCCGGAACCGACCTGGCGAACGATCGACTCGCCGCTCACCGGGCGAACACAGTAGCGCACGCTACCGGGCACTCCCAGTGCGCGCATCGGTGCACGCCGGCGGCGGCAGCCGACGCGGTGCCCGCTCAGCCCGAGCCGACGACGGCCGCCGGCAGGTTGATGGCGTACGCCTCCTCACCGGGATAGATCAGACCGAGGT
Organism: bacterium; assembly: GCA_026708055.1. Lineage (NCBI taxonomy): Bacteria > bacterium. Next base: position 32,647 of record JAPOVS010000040.1, read on the forward strand.
CTCGCCGGGCGATGCGCTCGATCTCGGCGTCGGTGTGCAACAGTTCGATGTCGGCCCGCAGCGCCGCGTTGGACGACTGCACCTCGGCCAGCCGGGCCTCCAGTTGGATGATCCGGTCGCGCTGGTCGAGCCAGTTCCGCGCCGGGTTCACACCCCAGGTCCAGGTGACGGCGAGCACCACGGCGCTGAGTGACACGATGACCAGCGCCCGCTGCAGGCGTCGAGCAGCCGGCGAGGTCATGGCGCAACTCCGCCGGGCCCCGATCCGCCGGGCCCCGATCCGCCGCTGCCGGACCCGTACACGGCGGACTCGGCAAGCTCCTCCTCGATGCGCAGCAGGCGGTTGTACTTGGCGGTGCGATCGCTGCGGGCGGGCGCGCCGGCCTTGATGCGCCCCGTCCCGGCGCCCACCGCCAAGTCGGCGATGGTGGTGTCCTCGGTCTCGCCGGAGCGATGCGACACGACCGCTCCGTATCCCGCCGCCTGCGCAGCCTCGATGGCGTCCAGGGTCTCGCTGAGCGTGCCCACCTGGTTCACCTTGATGAGAATGGAGTTGGCGACACCGGAGGAGACGCCCCTCTGCAGCAGGTCCACCCGGGTGACGAACAGGTCGTCGCCCACCAGCGCCAGACGGTCACCCAACGCCTCGGTGAGCATCCCCCAGCCCTCCCAATCATCCTCCGCCATGCCGTCCTCGATGGAGCAGACCGGGAAGCTGCCCGCCAGATATGCCAGGTAGTCGACCATCTGGGCACGGTCCAGGCTCCGCCCCTCGCCCGCCAGGCGGTACTCCCCGGCCTCGGCGAACTCCGTGGCCGCCACGTCCAGTGCCAGCGCGACGTCGTCGCCCGGACGCAGCCCGGCCTCTTCGACCGCGCCCAGCAGCAACTCCAGCGCCGTCTCGTTACTGGGGACGTCGGGAGCGAAACCTCCCTCGTCACCGACCGCCGTGGACAGCCCCGCCGCCGACAGCCGCCCGCGCAGGGTCTGATAGATCTCCGTCCCCCACTGCAGTCCCTCGCTGAACGACCCCGCCCCGAGCGGCACGACCATGAACTCCTGCAGGTCGAGGTTGTTGTCGGCGTGCGCGCCGCCGTTGAGAAGGTTCATGAGCGGCACCGGAAGCGTGGTGGCGCCGTCGCCGCCGATCCGCCGGTACAGCGGGACGTCGCGGCCGGCGGCGTCGGCCGCCGCAGTCGCCAGCGAGACGCCGAGGATGGCGTTGGCACCGAGTCGGGACTTGCCGGGCGTCCCGTCCAGTTCGATCAGCGTTCGGTCCAGGGTCCGCTGGTCGGCCGAGTCGAGCCCGCGCACGGCCGCGGCGATCTCCCCGTTGACCGCGGCCACCGCCTGACGTACGCCCTTGCCGCCGTAGCGCGAGTCGCCGTCCCTGCGTTCGAGGGCTTCGAGGCTGCCGGTGGAGGCGCCGGAGGGGACAGCGGCACGCCCGCGGGCCCCGCACGCCAGCGCGACGTCCGCCTCGACGGTGGGGTTACCGCGCGAGTCAAGGATCTCCCGTCCCGTGACGTGGACTATTGCGCTCATACGGTGCGCCTCGTGTGCACGATCTGTTCCCGAGGGGCTGTTCCCGAGGGGTTGTTCCTGTTGGAAAAGGGGAACAAGTGGCAGAAGTTACACGCGATGTGAGGCGTTGAAAAGGGGGGAGACGGGATTTGTCCACAGATTCCGCCCCGGGGTGCGGGGCGCCGCACGGCCGCGGCGGCGCCGCGGCCGGTCAGATCTCCTCGGCCCGGCGGAACTCCTCGCGGGCTGCGTTCGAGGCCGCCCGCAGCGCCGACTCCGGATCCAGCGAGCAGTGCCGCGCCAGTTCGACCACCTCGAAGAGCAACGATCCGAGCCACCCCTCATCACGCCGCCCCGGCGGGACGTCGAGGGCGGCCCGCAGGCGCGCCCGCGCGGTGGTCTCGCTGCTGCGGCCGAGGCCGGCGGCTTCGGCCCGCTTCTGCACCTTGAGCGCACCAAGCAGCGCGGGCAGCGCCTCGGGGATGCCGTCCATCGCCGAGGCGCGCCCCTTCTCGACACGCTTGATCTGTTCCCACCCGGCGTCCAGCGATTCCTCGTCGCCGGCGGCGCCCGCCGCCGGGCCGAACACGTGAGGATGGCGCCGTCTCAGCTTGGCGTCCACCTGCCGCACCACGTCGCCGATGGTGAACTGTCCCTGCTCGGCGGCCAGCGTGGCGTGAAAGAAGACATGGAAGAGCAGATCCCCGAGTTCCTCCTCGAGGTGCTCATAGCCCTCGCCCGCTGCGGTGGCGCCGCCCGGCGCCGCCGGCTCCGGCAACCCGTCGATGGCCTCCAGCACCTCGTAGACCTCCTCGAGCAGGTGGCGGCGAAGGCTGCGGTGCGTCTGCCTGCGATCCCACGGGCACTCGGCACGCAGCGTCGCAACCAACTCGCCGAAGCGGACCAGTTCGGCTGCGGACACGTCGGCCATCTCGGGGATGTACAGCGACGTGAGGTGGTCCACCGGCTCCCAGCGCGCCAGATCGCCGGCACGGACCTGCTCCACCCGCTCGGATTCCAGGCCCAGGTGGTGCAGGACCCAGACCACCGTCGAGGGTGCCGGCAGCGCCGGAGCGACCGCCGCCAGGGTCTCGGCGCTGTCGCACTGAGCCACCAGCAGCGGCCCGCGCTCGCCCGCCGCCTCGCCGGCGAACCGCTGGCCGTCGACGATCCGCACCCCGCTCGCCAGGGGATCGACCCCGAGCCGGGACCATGCCAGATCGGCGAAGGACAGCGCCGGGTGCACCTCGGCGTCGACGCGGCTGTCGCCGAGGAGCATCTGCACCGATCGCTCCGCCACAGCAGGCGAACCCGGCACGGCATACAGCACCGTTCCGTGACGCCTCGCCGCCGCCACGAGGCGCTCGACGATGGCCTCGTACACCTGCTCGATGCGCTGCGCCGAACGGTAGAGGTCGTCACAACCCTTCGCCGGCGCCACGACCCCCGCAGAAGGGTGGCGGACGGTGCGGACGAAGCGCGCCGCCGGCGGCACCGCCTCGATGAGCGCTCGGGTGCCTTCGGTGACGAGGTCGGCCCCGGCCGGGCCGAGCCCGACGACGGTGACGCGCGGCGACTCGGAGTTCATGCGGCCGGCGGGGAAGCCGCTGCCGGCGGGGGCTGATCGGCAAGGCGCTCGAGCACCTCGGTGATCGCCTCGACGGCTCCCGAGCGGCTGCGCAGCGGCACACGGAGGCGCCCCGAGGACGGATCGTAGGCAGCGGACGGCCAGAGCCGCTCCAGGCGCACCCGCCGGCTCTCGCGCAGCCGCAGGGGCGTGATGCGAGCCTCGGCCCCCCCGCCGGGCGCCGACCGCACCGACACGTCGGTGACACCGGCGGCGACGCAGAGCACCCGCAGCCGGGCCACACCGAGCAGCGACTCGGCGGCGGCGGGCAGCGGCCCGAACCGATCCAGCCACTCGGCGCGCACGTCGGCGACGGCCTCGGCGCTCGTGGCCTCCGCCAGGCGGCGGTAGGCGGCGAAGCGCAACGACTCCGACGGCACGTAGTCCGCCGGCAGGTGCGCGTCCACCGGTACTTCCAGGTTCAACTCGGCGGGCGGCTCGGGCACCTCCCCCGCCAGTTCCGCCACCGCCTCGGTCACCATCTCGCAGTACAGGTCGTAGCCCACAGCGGCGATGTGGCCCGACTGCCCCAACCCGAGGAGATTCCCGGCGCCCCTGATCTCCAGGTCACGCATGGCGATGCGGATCCCCGATCCCAGCTCGGTGGACTCCGCCACGACCTTGAGCCGCTCGTAGGCCTCGGTGGTCAGCGAGCGCTCCGGCGGGGTGAAGAGGTAGGCATAGGCGCGCATCTGCGCCCGACCGACGCGCCCGCGGATCTGGTGCAGTTGCGCCAGACCCATGAGATCCGCCCGGTCGACGATCAGCGTGTTGACCGTCGGCATGTCGATGCCCGACTCGATGATCGTGGTGCAGACCATGACGTCGTAGCGCCGGTCCCAGAAGTCCAGCACCGCCTGCTCGAGGGCGGCCTCGTCCATCTGGCCGTGCGCCACCGCCACGCGCACGCCCGGAACCAGCTCGCGGAGGTGCGCGGCGACGCGGTCGATGTCCGCCACCCGGTTGTGCACGAAGAAGACCTGGCCGTCGCGCAGCAGCTCGCGCCTGATGGCCTCGATGACCGCCCGCTCGTCGTAGGGGCCCACGTAGGTGCCGATGGGCTTGCGGTCCGCCGGCGGCGTCTGCAGGACCGTCATGTCCCTGATCCCGGTGAGGCTCATCTCCAGCGTCCGCGGGATCGGCGTGGCCGTCAGCGTGAGCACGTCCACGTCGTGGCGGAGCGTCTTGATGGCCTCCTTGTGGGTGACGCCGAAGCGCTGCTCCTCGTCGACGATCAGCAGCCCCAGCCGGGCGAAGCCGACGTCGCCGGAGAGCAGACGATGGGTCCCGATGACCACGTCCACGTCGCCGCTGCGCAGGCCGTCCAGCACGCCGCGTGTCGCCGCCGGGTTGAGGAACCGGCTCAGCATCTCCACCCGCAGCGGGAATCCGGCATACCGCTCGGAGAAGGTCTGGTGGTGCTGGTGCGCCAGCAGGGTCGTCGGCACGAGCACAGCCACCTGGCGCCCGTCGGCGACAGCCTTGAAGGCGGCTCGCACGGCCACCTCGGTCTTGCCGAACCCCACGTCACCGCAGACCAGCCGGTCCATCGGCACCGCGAGTTCCATGTCCTCCTTGACCCGGGCGATGGCACTGATCTGGTCGGGCGTCTCGGGATAGGCGAAGGCGGCCTCCATCTGCGCCTGCCAGGGTCCGTCGGCGCCGAAGGCGTGCCCGGCGGTTGCGTGGCGCTTGCGGTAGAGCTCGACGAGCTCACCGGCCACCTCGGACACCGCCGCGCGTACCCGGCTCTTGGCGCGCTGCCAGTCCGCTCCGCCCAAGCGGCTGAGGGTGGGCGCGTCGCCTCCGGTGTACTGCCGGACGGTGTCCAGCTGATCGGTGGGCACGTAGAGCCGCGCGTCGCCGCGGTACTCCAGCAGCAGGTAGTCCCTCTCGACGCCGTCCATGGCCCGGGTGACCATGCCGCGGTAGCAGGCCACGCCGTGCGTGCGATGCACCACGAACCCGCCGACCTGCAGATCCTCCACCGCGCCGGCGCCGGGGGTCGCCCCCGCGGGGCGCGCCCGCCGATGCACCCGGCGCCGCCCGGTCAGGTCACTCTCGGCGAGCACCGCCAGACGGACCTCGGGCAGGATGCAACCCACCCGCAGCGGGCCCACCGTCACCGAGCACGCCGCCGAGCCCGCGCCGGCAGGGAGCGCGGAGGGCGCATCGAGCGCCACCCCGTGGTCCTCCAGGCGCCGGCGCAGCCGCTGGGCCGAGCCCTCGCCGTCGGCCACCACGGCGACCCGGTAACCCTCGGCCAGCAGCGACGCAACCTGTCGCACCGGGCCGTCGCCGGTCCCCAGCGGTGACTCCCAGCCCAGGGCCTCCACGAGCGGCTCGCCGGGACTCGACGGGCTGCTGTTCAGACTCCACACCGGCGCCTCGCAGCCGGCCAGGAGATCCTCGGCTGCCACATGGGCGCTCGGAAGCTGCTCATCCCGAGCCACGCCCCAGGCAGCGGCCAGGTGCCGTGCCAGCTCGGCCTCCTCGGCAAGGAGGTCCTGCGCCCGCGCCCACAGCCGATCCCGCTCGACGAGCACCACGAGACCGCCGGCGGGGATCAGATCGGCGAACGAGCGCTGCTCGCTGCTGAGCCACCCCAGCCACGCCTCCATGCCGTCGAAGAACGCGCCCTCGGCGAGCAGTTCCCACTGCCGGCTGCCCCACGGCGCCTCCCCGACGAGCTCCGCCGCCCGCCGGCGCACTGCCTCGGTGGGCCGCAGCTCGCGGCAGCCGAAGATCTCAGTGGCGACCAGCGAGGCCCCCGAGCGCTGGCCGCTGACCGAGAAGGTGCACAGGCGGTCGATCTCATCGCCCCACAGGTCGATGCGCACCGGATCGGCCGCGGTCGCGCCGAACACGTCGACGATGGATCCCCGCACGGCCATCTCGCCCCGTTGCTCCACCTGCACTCCCCGCCGGTACCCGGCGGCGGCGAGACTCTCGATCAGCTCGTCACGGTCGCAGCGGTCCCCGCGGCTCAGTCGTATCGGCTCGAAGTCCTCCGTCCCCGGTGCGAGCCGCTGCATGAGGGCCCGCACCGACGCCACGACCACTGCTGGCGTGGTCTCGGGCCGACGCATCCGCCAGATCGTGCGCAACCGCGTGCCCATGGCCACCGCGGCCGGGCTCACCTGCTCGAACGGCAGCGTCTCCCAGGCCGGAAGGGAAGCGACCGCGTCCGCTCCCAGCCAACTCTGCAGGTCGGCGGCGAGATGCTCGGCCACCGCCTCGGTCACGGTGCAGACCACCAGGGGGCGCCGACCCGAGGCGCGGGCCAGCGCCGCCAGCGCCGCCGGCTGGGCCCGCTCGGGCACCGCCAGGGAGGCCTCCCGCCGGCCCAGGCAGGCGCCGATCGCCGGCGCCGCGGCGATCTCTGCGGCCAGAGGCGCCAGCCCCGGGCGCGCGCCGCCCGGCCCCTCAGCGGACATTGCCCTCAGCGGACATTGAAGGTGTTCATGGCCTGCTCGACACCGCCGGTGGCGATGACCTCGGCGGCGTCGGCCGCCCTGCCGGCCGCGGCAGCCAAAGCGTCGCGGTCCGCCGAGGCGGGGCGGCTCAGCACGTAGCCGGCGCCCGCCGCAGCGCTCGGCGGCCGGCCGATGCCGATGCGGATGCGGACGAAGGAGGTGGCACGCAGGTGGTCCCGGATCGATCGCAGGCCCTTGTGACCGGCGAGCCCGCCGCCGGCCCGGACCTGCACCCGCCCGGTCGGCAGGTCGAGTTCATCGTGGATGACCACCAGGCGCTGCAGGTCTTCGACGCCGAAGCGCCTCACGAGCTTCCCGACGGCCTCGCCGGAGACGTTCATGTAGGTCTGCGGGAACGCCAGCGCCACGCGCCGGCCCTCGATGCGCACCTCGTCGGTCAGCGCCGGGAGGCCCCGGCGGCGCCGCAGGTGACCGCCGTGGCGATCTGCGAGCTCCAACACCGCCGCCGCACCGGCGTTGTGGCGCGTACCGGCATAGCGCTCTCCGGGATTGCCGAGCCCCACGACCAGGAGATCGGCGGGGGTGCCGGTCCGCTGTGCCCCAGCCGGCCGCCGCCGACGCAGGGACATCGCCGACCTCAGTCGCTGTCGCCGGCGTCGTCCTCGGCGGCTTCCTCGCCGTCACCGTCGGCCTCGGCCTCCGCCTCGGCCTCGGCGGCTTCGGCCTCCGCCGCCGCCTCGAGGGCGCTCCGCGTGATGATCCCCGACACCACCGGTGCCGACTCATCGACGAGCGAGGTCACGCCGGGGGGCAATTCGAGGTCCGCGACGGTCAGCGTGTCCCCGACGGTCAAGTCGGACACGTCGAGCACCAACTCGTTGGGAATCGAGCGCGGTTTGGCGAGGACGCGCAGCGTATCCAGCGACCGCTCGACGATGCCGTTGATGTCGAGTACCGCTGAAGCCTGGCCGGTCAGGTGGATCGGCACCTCCACGGCGACGTCGGAATCGGGCTCGACCCGCAGGAAATCCACGTGGGTCACGTCGCCGCGCAGCGGGTTGCGCTGCATCTCCTTCACCAACGCCATCTCGTGCTCGCCGCCGACATCCAGGTTCAGCACGACGTTCAGCCCGGCCTCGGTGGACAGGGCGCCGCGCAACTCGCGGTAGTCGACACTGACGGTGACGGCCTCCTTGCCGAGTCCGTACACCGTGGCGGGCACCTTGCCCTGCAGCCTCAAGCGGCGCGACGGCCCGCTGCCGGTGGCGCGGCCCAATTCGAGGGGGAGGACGACTTCCTGCATGGCCTTTCCGCGGAAGATTTCGGAGAATTGACCGGCGCGAGCCTACCTGGCCGCGCCGCCGACCCGTCGCCTGCTCAGGACAGGTTGTTGCCGCCGAAGATCTCGCTCACCGAGGCGTCCTCGAAGACCGCCCTGACGGCGCTCGCGATGATCGGAGCCACCGAGACGACCTCCAGCGTGTCGATGCACTTCTCGGGCGGCAGCGGCAGCGTGTCGGTGATGATCACCTTGCCGATGACGGAGTTCTTCAGCCGGTCCACGGCCGGACCCGAGAACAGACCGTGCGTCGTGGCGGCGTAGACCTCCTCGGCGCCGCGCGCCGCCAGTTGCTCGGCGGCGGCCACGATGGTCCCGCCGGTGTCGATCATGTCGTCGATCAGCACGCAGACGCGCCCGGCCACCTCGCCCACGACCTCGCGTGCTTGCACCGCGCTCTTCTCTCCCCGGATGCGACTCTTGTGCACGATCGCCAGGTCCGCCCCGAGAGCGATGGCATAGCGCTCGGCGACCTTCACCCGGCCCGCGTCCGGCGAGACCACGACCAGGTCCTCGCCCAGACCGGCGATCCGCTCACACAGCACCGGCATGGCGGTGAGGTGGTCCCAAGGGCCGTCGAAGAAACCCTGGATCTGCCCGGAGTGCAGGTCGACGCTGATGAGGCGGCCGGCTCCGGCGGCGGCCAGCAGGTTGGCCATGAGCTTGGCGGAGATCGGCTCGCGGCCTTCGGCCTTGCGGTCCTGGCGGGCGTAGGGGAAGAACGGGCAGACGGCCGTGACGCGTTTGGCCGAGGCCCGGCGAGCAGCGTCCACCATCACCAACTGCTCGATGACGGCGTCGTTGATCGAGCGCTCTTCGAGCGCGGCGTGCGATTGGATGATGAAGACGTCGGCACCGCGGATGGATTGCCCGAAGCGGCAGTGAATCTCACCGTTGGCGAAGTCCGACAGGTTCGTCTCGCACAGCTCGACGCCGAGGTTCGCGGCGATCTCCTCCGCCAGTTCGAGGTTTGCCCGCCCCGACATGACCTGCAGTTGCTTCGTGGTCACGAGTTGCACGCTGTTCATCCCTTCTCGAGTTGCGCCTCGGGCGCCGCCGGACCGAGGGTCGCGAACGGCCCGACGTGCCGTCCCGGACCGATCTCGGCATCGCTGCCCTGGCTCATCTCCACAACCGCGCCGGCGCCCACCGCGCAGTCCACCAGGCGCGTGTGGGGGCCGATCACGGCGCCGGCACCCACCACCGTGTGGCCTTCCAGGATTGTGCCCGGTCGCAGCACCACACCCGCTGCGAGCCGCACGGTCACATCGACATAGGTGCCGGCGGGGTCGATGACGGCCACGCCTCCGTGCAGCCAACCCTCGATGACCCGCCTCCGGATCTCGGCACGCGCCGTCGCGAGTTGCGCCTGATCGTTCACGCCTTGGGCTTCGGTGGCGTCGGCGAGCGTGAACGCCTCGACCCTGTGGCCCATCCGGGCCAGCACCTGCACGATGTCGGTGAGGTAGAACTCCCCCGCGGCATTGTCGGGGCGGATGCGGCGTAGCGCCGGGCCGAGGTAGCTGCGGCGGACCACATAGACCGACGTGCAGATCTCATCGATCGCGACCTCCTCCGGGGAGGCGTCGATCTGCTCGACGATGCCGCGTACCACGCCGTCGTGGCCCCGCACGACCCGGCCGTAGCCGGTGGGGTCGCCGAGGCGAGCGGTCAGGAGCGTGCAGGCCGCGCCGCCGGCGAGATGGTGCTCCACGAGCGCCCGCAGCGTCGCCGGGCGGAGCAGCGGGGCGTCGCCGGGAACGATGATCAGCTCGCCGGCCTCGGGGTCCCCGGCAGGCTCTCCCAAGGCGGCCAACCCGCAGGCGGCGGCGTCACCGGTGCCCCGGGGAACAGGCTGCTCAGCGACTTCGAGGGGCAGGTGAGCGGTGCGGGTCTGCATCTCCTTGGCGACGATCTCGTCGTCGGGTCCGAGCACCACCACGATGCGGTCCGGGCGGCAGGCGCCCAGAGCGTCCACCACGTGGGCGAGCATCGGCGCACCGGCCAGCAGGTGCAGGGGCTTGCGCAGTCCCGATCTCATGCGGCTGCCCCGCCCTGCCGCCAGCACGATCGCGGAGAGGTCGACGCCGAGAGCGCTCATGGAGCCGTCAGATCGCTCGGCATACCGGGGTGGAGGTCATGCTGGCCGGGCAGGGCTCGAACCTGCAACCTCCTGATCCAAAGTCAGGCGTTCTTCCATTGAACTACCGGCCACCTTACTGCCACGCTAGCGGGCGCCGCGGAGCCGCCGGTGCCGGCTCGCCATCGCGGTTCCGGCCGCCGACCGGCTACGCTTCGTAGCCCATGGGTTCGCTCATCAAGAAGCGCCGCAAGCGCATGCGCAAGAAGAAGTATCGCAAGATGCGCCGGCGTACCCGCTTCCAGCGCCGCAGGGGCCGCTGAGCCGCCGTTCAGGCCACCGGCGGCGACGGCGTCGTCTGCACCACCCTCCGCCCCGGCGCCGGATACGCCCCCTCCACGAACCAGGTCGAGCCGCTCCCGGCGAGGCGCGGCCGCTGACCCGTCGCCTCTGCCAGCGCGTCGCGCACGTCGACCAGACGCGGCTCGACAGCCAGGGCGGCGGCCTCGAGATCGTTGCCGGCCGGCCCGGCGGGGCCGCCGAGGCGGTCCCAGGCCCGGTACACCGCAGCCGTCGAGCAGCCGAAGGGCGGCGTGCAGAGCGTGAAGGTTCGCCGTTCGAATGCGAGCGGCTCGACGATCTCGCCGATCCCGCCGACCCGCGCTCGCCCGCCCACCAGGCAGAAAGCCAAATCCGCGCCCAACTGTGCGGCGCTTCGCTCGTCGTCGAATCCGGCCCAGCGCAGGATCGCCGCCGCGTCCGCTGAACCGCCGCCGAGTCCCGCCCCGGCCGGGATCGACTTGTGCAGCGTGACCCGGGCCCGGCGCCCCGCGAGGTCCAGGGCCCGGACGACCAGATTGTCGCCGCCCGCCGGCACACCCACGGATCGCAACGGCCCCCCGGAGCTCTCCGTGATCCCGGCGCCGGCATCCACGACGATCAGACCCTCACCGGGCTCGACGACGAGCCGATCCGCCAGGTCGAGCGTCACCATCTCCGCCTCGAGCAGGTGGTACCCGTCGCGACGCCGCCCCGTGATGCGAAGGGACAGCGTCAGCTTCGCCGGTGCGATCAGTTCCGCCGCGGTCATGACGCGATCCCCGGCGCGTGATCTCCGCCGGCCCCCTGGGTGTCCGTAGCGGCAATGGCCGCCGCCAGACACGACCAGTCCGCGACCCCCAGATCCTGGGGTCTGGCGGCAGGATCCACACCGGCGGCGGCGAACGCGGCGGGCGCCACGACGCCCCGCAGTGACGCCCGCAGCATCTTGCGGCGCTGGCCGAACGCCCGGCGCGCCAAGCGGTACAGATCGTCGATGTTGTCCGCGGCGGGTTCGGGGAGCCGGTCGATTGCCAGCAGTGCCGAGGAGACCCGCGGGCGGGGCCAGAAGACCGTCGGCGGAACCCGCCCGAGAATCTCGGCGCGCGCCCGGCAGGCGACCTTCAGCGACGGGAGCCCGTAGGCGCCCCGGCCCGGCCTCGCCGCCAGACGTTCCGCCACCTCCTCCTGGACCATGACCAGCATGCCGGCGATCTGCGGCAGCCCGTCGAGGATGTCCAGCAGCAGGGGCACAGCGATGTTGTAGGGCAGGTTGGCGACGAGCCTCCAGTGCTCACCGTCGGCCAGACGCGGGGCCCAGGCGTCTGCATCGGTGGCATCGGCCTGCAGCACCTCGACGGGCCGCCCGGCGCAGACCTCGGCGAGGGCGCCGACGAGACACCCGTCGATCTCGATGGCGAGCACCACCGCACCGGCGTCGGCCAGCGCCACGGTCAGCGCGCCACAGCCGGCGCCGATCTCCACGATCCGCTCGCCGGGTGTGACGCCCGCCAGCCGCACGATCCGCTCGGCCGTGTTCGGATCGATGACGAAATGCTGCCCCAGCGAGCGGCGCGGCCGGATCTCGTGGCGGCGCAGCAGGTCGGCAACCGCGGCGGCGCCGAGCGTCACCGTGACGGCCTCATTCAGGCACCAGGGCGCAGGTGGCGCCCGCAGATCGGCCACGGTTGGTCGCCACGCTCCTCCCAGAGCCGGTAGGCCATGCGCGTCTGGTCCTGGGGCGTCGCATGCCACGGCTGCACGCCGGCCAACCGAGGGTAGTTGCGGCTGGCCACGAAATCCCAAGTCGGCTGATCGAATTGGTAGGCGCCGTAGTAAGGACCGGCGCGGCTGAAGGCCTCGTAGTTGCCGCTGGACTCGCACATGCGCAGTGCCTCCCACTGTTCCTCGGTCGGGAACCCGGGCACGTCCGGCGGGATCGCCGGCTGCATGGCCGGGTCGATGTCCAGCGCCGCGAGGTCGGCAACAGAGGTCGTGGCGGTGACGCCCGTCTCGCCGGACTCCTCCGCTTCGGCGCCAGGAGGCGGGGCCGGGAGGGCCTCGTCATCACCCGGCGCCGGTTCGACGGGCGCGCCCTCGACCTGTCCCTCGTCGGTCGTCGCCACGTCGGAGGGCTCGCCGGGGTCCGCGGCGGGCGACGGGGAGGCTCCGCCGTCGCCGGTCACGGTCGCGGCGGCCTCGGTCGGCGGATCCCCGGTGAAGACGTGGCTGCAGGCGGGCCAGCGATCGTGGCCCGACTCGATCCACAGGTAGTACGCCATGCGGTCCTGATCGGCGGAGTCGGCCTCCGACGGCAGGACGCCGACGAGGTCCGGGTAGCGCTGGGCTGCCAGGCGATCCCATGTCGCCACGGTGAACTGGTAGGCCCCGAAGTACTCACCGGAGGGGTGAACGAACCCGTAGTCGCCCTGCGACTGGCACTGCCGGAGCCCCTCCCAGACCTCCGCCGCCGGGAAGGTGCGCGCGCCCGACGTGTCGCGCTGAACCGGCGGCTGCGGTGAGGGGGCAGGCTGCGGCACCGGCTGCGGCGAAGGGGCGGGTTGCGGCTGCGGCACCGGGGGCGTCGCAGGCTGGGGTGGGACCTCCGGGGGCGCGTCAGCCGCGGGATCGCCGGCCGCCGGCGTGGCCTCCGCGGCGGCGGAGGGCGCCGCGGCCGCCGCGGTGCCGGGTGTGGGGGGCGCATCGGCGGGCTCGGTGGCATCGGCGCCACAGGCGGCGCCGAGCACCACCACAGCCGCCACCGCAACCGCGATGCGAGCGCTCATCAGCGGCGACCGGCGGCGCTCTGGGGTCACCGCGGTACACCCGGTCATCTACGTCCCCCAACGTCGGCGAGTGCTGTCGGTCGTCTCAGGCACAGCAGGCTAGGACGGATCGACGTCGGCGACGAAGTGGCTCAGCCGCCCGAGAGGCTCTCCGGACCGAACGCCCGGCGGGCGTTCGCGGTCGTGATCTCCGCCACCTCCTGCGGTGTGCTGTCCCGGACTCGCGCCAGCGCGGCCCCCACGAGGGGCACGTTGGCAGGACTGTTGGGCCTGCCGCGCAACGGCACGGGCGCCAGCAACGGGGCGTCGGTCTCCACCAGCAGCCGGTCGGCGGAACAGCGCGCCGCCGCCTCGTGCACCTCGCGCGCCTTGGGGAACGACACGATGCCGCTGAAGGAGAGATACGCCCCGATCTCCAGCGCTCGCTCGGCCTCGGGCACCCCGCCGGTGAAGCAGTGCATGACCGTTCGCTCCGGGACTCCCTCACTCGCCAGGATGGCGAACGTGTCGTCCCACGCCGAGCGGCTGTGCACCACGAGCGTCAGCCCCGTCTCGTGCGCCAGCCCGATCTGGGCGGCGAAGACGCGCCGCTGGTCCGGGCGGGGCGAATGGTCGTAGTGATAGTCCAGACCGCACTCGCCGACGGCCACGACATCGGCGAGCCCCGGCAGGTCGGCCAGCCCATCGATGCCACCGGCCGCCTCGTGTGGATGCACTCCCACCGCGGCCCGCACGTCGTGATGGCGACCTGCGATCGCCACAGCCTCCCGGGAGTCGGTCACGTCGGTGCCGATGGCGATCAGCGCGACGACGCCGGCCTGCCGGGCCGCGGCCACCTCGCTGTCACAGGTCTCGAGTTCCAGGTGGCAGTGCGTGTCGATCCAGTGCCCGCTCGCAGCGCCGGCGGGCGCGGCGTCACCCACGCCTGCCCCTCAGTCGACCGTCAGGCGGGGGAACAGCGGATCGGCGACGGTGACCGTCAGACCGGCCGGGTACTGGCCCCAGCGCGCCGCCTCGGGCAGCCGCGCCTCCGACGGGTCGCCGTCCAGCCCGATGCGCCGCCACACCTCGGCGCACGAGCGCGGGATCGCCGGGTGCGCCAGGACGGCCACGATCCGCAGGACCTCCAAGGCGTCGCCGAGGGTGGCGTCGAGTTCGGGCCCCGGCTCCAGCTTCCACGGTTGGCGATCCTGCAGGTACTCGTTGGTCTCCCGCACCAGGCGCCACGTCTCCTCGAGAGCCACCGACGGCTGCACCCTGGCCCACGCCGCCGCGGCCGCCTCGTAGGCCTGCGCCGCCACGGAGGCCAGGGGGCTGTCGGGCGCCGGGGCGCTGCCAGCCGAGCCGTCGGCACGGGCCACGATGGTGGTGACCCGCTGCAGCAGGTTGCCGAGTCCGTTGGCCAGGTCGCTGTTGCAGCGCTGCACCAGCGCCTCGTAGCTGAAGTCGCTGTCGGGGCCGAAGGGGTTGTCACGAAGCACCGAGTAGCGCAGACCGTCGACGCCGATGCTGGCCGCCAGGTCGGCCGGCGCGATCTGCACGACGCTCGTCTTGGCCATCTTGGCGCCGCGCACGAGCAGCCAGCCGTGCACATGGAACCGCGGCATGGGCTCCACGCCCGCCGCCATCAGCATGGCCGGCCAGTACACGCAGTGGAAGCGGATGATGTCCTTGCCGAGCAGGTGCCGCACCGCCGGCCACCAGGTGGCGAAGCGGTCCTCGTCGGTGCCGTAGCCGGCCGCGGTGGCGTAGTTGGTGAGGGCGTCGTACCAGACGTAGAAGACGTGTCGGCGATCCCAGGGCACCGGGATCCCCCACTGCAGCGAGGTGCGGGTGATCGACAGGTCCTCCAGTCCGCCCCGCACCAGCGCCCGCGCCTCGTTGCGGTAGCGCTCGGGAGTGATGTTGTCGGGGACGTCCTCGAACCACTCAAGGAGCCGGTCCCGGAACGCCGAGAGCCGGAAGAAGTAGTTGTCCTCGGACATCTGCTCGACGGGGAACTCGTGGATCGGGCAGTTGCCGTCGACGAGGTCGGCCTCGGCGTAGTACGCCTCGCAGGACACGCAGTAGGCGCCCTGATAGGTGTCCTTGTAGACGTAGCCGTTCTCGTAGCAGCGCTCCAGCAAGGTCTGTACCGCCGTGTGGTGGCGCGGCTCGGTGGTGCGGATGAAGTCGTCGTAGGCGATGTCCAGCAGGTCCCACGCCTCCTTGAAGCGCTTGCTGGTGCGGTCGGCCTGCTCCTGGGGGCTGAGGCCGTTCTGGGTGGCCGCGCGCTGCACCTTCAGGCCGTGCTCGTCGGTGCCGGTGAGGTAGAAGACCTCGTCGCCGTGCATCCGCCGCCAGCGGGCCAGCGCGTCCCCGTTCAACGTCGTGTAGGCGTGACCCATGTGCGGCACGTCGTTGACGTAGTAGATGGGGGTCGTGTAGAAGTAGCGGCCCACGCCGTCACGATACCGGCGCCACCCGCAGGGTCTGTCAGATCCCCTCGAGTTGGCGGGCCTGCTCGTAGACGTGCCGGCGGCTCACACCCAGGCGGCCGGCGACGGCGGAGGTGATGTCGCGAACCGAGGCGTCCGGCGCGGCAGCGCGCGCTTCGGCCACGGCCTCGGCGATGTCCTCGTCGGTGGGCGGGGCGGGCGGCGGCACTGCCTCGATCACCAGGACGACCTCGCCGCGGATCCCCGCTCCCGCCCAGGCGGCCAGCTCGACGAGGCTGCCCCGCCAGATCTCCTCGTGCAGCTTGGTGAGCTCGCGCGCCGCCACGACGCGCCGCTGCGACCCGAACGACTCCGCCAGGTCGACCGCGGTGCGGGCGCAGCGGTGGGGCGCCTCGAGCAGCACCACGGCCCGCCCCGATGCCGCCAGTTCCGCCAGACGCTCGGCTCGCGCCGCGCCCCGGCGGGGCAGGAATCCCTCGAAGACGAAGCGCCCCGATGCCAGACCACTGACCGCCACCGCGGCCAGTGGAGCCGACGGCCCCGGCACGATGGTCACCGTGCAACCGGCGTCGGCCACTGCCCGGACGAGACGCTCGCCGGGATCGGCGACCGTCGGCGTGCCCGCGTCGGTGACGTAGGCCACCCGCTCCCCCGCCTTGATGCGCGCCGCCAGCTGCGGCGCCGCCACGGCCTCGGTGTGCTCGTTGACCGTCACGAGTTCCGTCGGCGACACGCCGGCGAGCGACAGCAGGCGGCCGGTGCGCCGCGTGTCTTCGCAGGCGATCACGTCGCAGGCCGTCAATTCCTCGACGGCCCGCGGCGGCAGGTCTCCCATGTTGCCGATGGGCGTGGCGACCAGCACGAGCGCCGGTCCGCGGGGCATCGCGGCTACTCCAGCACTTCGAGGGTGCTGCCGGCGGTGATTCCCCAGCGCTGCAGGTTCCCCGCCTGCGCCTCCACGACGCTGCGCGCCCGCAGGCGCGGTCTGCCCAGCCGCCACGGTCGCATCGTGACGATCGCCAGCACCTGCCCCTCTGCGTCGCAGTAGGCCACGTCGATGGCGAAGCGCATTCCCAAGGTGTGGACCGAGCGGGTGCGCGGCAGCCACAGCGCCCCTTCCAGGGCGTCGCGGCCCAGCAGCCCCCGGGCCCGCCGGCGGGCGCTGCTCGCCACCTCCAGAGAGGCGAGCACCTTGTCCCCCGAGACGAGCCACGGCATCGTTCCAGTCTGCCGGGCCCCGACCCGAGAGCGGTTGCGCCGCTTGCCCGGGGTGCTCTCGAGCATCACCGATGTTCTGCTCCCCCATACGCTCGTCCGGGCAGGACCGCGCCACGACCCCGCCCAACGCTGGCCGGCATCCGCCGGGTGCAGCGGATCCGCTCGCGTGTGTCGGTTCCGTGTCACAGCCAGGTGATAGAACTACACGCATGCAATCCACGGATGCCGACACCGGCACAACCGCCGCTGCCTCCCGATCCGCTCCCGCAGCGATGCCCGCCGGTGGCGACGCCTCCGGCGAGGGCGAGACCGGCACCCTCGTACACATCCCGGTACGCCCCAAGCACCTGTCCCCTTCCAGCGCCTCCATGTTCCGGCAATGCCCGCAGCGCTGGAAGTTCCGCTACGTCGACAAGCTGCCCGACCCTCCCGGTGAGGCGGCACTGGCGGGCACGTTCGCCCACCGCGTGCTCGAGGAACTGCTGGGGCTCGACGCCACCGAGCGCACGCTGGAGAGCGCCCGTTCGCTCGCCGGCCAGGTATGGACCGAGATGGAGTCGGACAAGGACTTCGCGGCGCTCGAACTCGACGCCGACGGCGTCCGCAACTTCAAGTGGACCGCTTGGCGGGCGATCGAGGGTCTCTGGGACCTCGAGGACCCCACAACCGTGGACATCGTCGCCACCGAGACCGAGGTGTCGGTGGAGATCGGGGGGGTCCCGTTCATCGGCTACATCGACAGGGTCGAGGAGGGCGCCGACGGGCTCGTGGTCAGCGACTACAAGTCCGGGCGGGCTCCGGGCCGGAAGTTCTCCGAGAGCCGCCTCGAGCAGGTGCTGCTCTATGCCGCGGCCCTCACGGAGATCCACGGCGCCCTGCCGGCCCGGGCACGGCTCATGTACCTGGGCCAGCGGATCGACGAGGCCACCGTCACCGCCGAGACGATCGCCGAGGTGACCCGCCGCCTGGCCGAGACCTGGGAGGAGCTGCTCGAACGCTCGGCGACCGGCGACTTCCCGCCACAACCCGGACCGCTGTGCGGCTGGTGCGCCTTCGTGCGGCACTGCCCCGAGGGGCTCGCCGAGGTCGAGCGCCGGCACCTCGCCGGCGCCCTCCGCCCCGACGCCCCCGCCCTCGCCGAGGCCGTCTAGCTCTCCGCCGAAGGCAAGTAGGCGATGGCCCGCCAGACCGAAGGGTCGATTAATCACGACCTCGCCGCCGCCCTACGCGAACTGCACCCTGCATGGAACGAGCAGACCGTTCTTGCCGAGAGCACAGACGTCCTGACTGAGGGTGTCGGCCGAAAGCCCGACATTGTCATTACCAACGTTGCGCATCTCGGCGGTGTGATCCTGGAAACGGAGATTGAGCCGGCGCGGACCGTTGAGGAGGATGCCCTAGCGCGGCTCGGCGACACGTTCCTCGCCGACGGGTCGCCTGTCGAGCAGGCGGTCGCTGTCAGGATCCCGGTTGCGGCACGCGCGCCCGGAACCCCGCTCGACACGCTTAGGTATGCCTACAGGGTCTGTACCAACGGCACCCAGACTCTGTCATGGTTCCCGGACAACGGCTGGATCGAAGGCTCGATTGCGGACTTAGCCGGCTTTGTCGAGACGGTCGCGGTGTCGCCCCGCCAGCTGGCGCAAGGCGTCAACACGCTCGAGAGCGGGGTGCGGCAGGCGTCGACCATCATCAGACGAGGAATGGAGGACACCTATCAGGCGGGCCTCGATGAGATGGCGGCCATTGTGCACCAGCGAGATGGTGAACAGACCACAAGGATGGCTGCCGCAATCATTGCCAACGCTCTCACAGTCCATTCGGCGATCGCAGCTGTCAACCCGGAGATCCGATCGCTGACCGACCCCTCGATGCGCGGCTACGGCAACATCCTCCTGCAATCAGAGGTGTCGGCGTGTTGGCAAGCGATCCTCGAAGTCAACTACTGGCCGATTTTTGACGTGGCTCGTCGAGTTCTCGTCGCCCTCGACGAGGCGATCGCAGGACAGGCGTTGTCACGGTTGAGCGACACCGCAAGCAGGCTCCGGGGGCTCGGTGCAACAACCATCGGCGATATGGCCGGGCAGATGTTCGGACAGCTCATTGCCGACAGGAAGTTTCTCGCCACGTTCTACACGCGTCCGTCCTCTGCAACGCTGCTCGCCGAACTTGCGGTGGCACGCCTCAGCACAAATTGGCACGATCCGGAGGCAGTAGGTGATCTCCGAATCGCCGACCTCGCGTGTGGCACTGGAGCGCTGCTTTCGGCCGTCTACCGGCGCATCGTGTCCCGCGTCCGTCGAGGCGGCCTGGACGACAGGAACCTGCATGCAGGATTCATGGAGCGTGGCATGGTCGGCTGCGACATCATGCCAGCGGCGACACACCTGACTGCCGCACAATTGACGGCCGCGCATCCCACGGTCACCTTCGGGAATACTCGTATCCACACGATGCCATACGGCGAGCACGACCCCGGGGGCGGGACACGCATCTTCATCGGCTCACTCGAATTGCTCGACGACACAGCTGCGCCCAGCCTCTTGGGCACCGGCGCAACGACGGTTACCGGAACCGGAGAGATTGCCGATTCGGGTGATCACCAACTCGATCTACCGAACGGCAGCATCGACCTGGTGATCATGAATCCACCCTTCACGCGACCCACGAACCACGAGATCGCCGACGTGCCAGTGCCATCGTTCGCCGGCTTTGAGACGTCCACGCTGGAACAGAGGGAGATGTCGAAGAGGCTGGGACGACTGAGGCGAAAACTTGACCACGAGCCAGCCGGTCACGGGAATGCCGGACTCGCCTCCAACTTCCTCGACTTGGCCCACAGCAAGGTCAAGGCTGGAGGGGAGATCGCCCTCGTCCTACCCTCGACGGTCTCGTCTGGTGACGCGTGGGCACCCTCACGACGTCTGCTTGGCAAGTACTACCGAGACACCATCATCGTGACGATCTCTGGAGCCAGTTCAGGCTCCAGCGCGTTCTCAGCTGACACCGATATGGCCGAAGCACTCATCGTCGCGACCCGACTCGCTGCGAATGAGGCCGTCGAAGCGCCGGCACCGGCCGTGCTGTGGGTCAATCTGGCAAGACGGCCGGACAGCATCCCGGAAGCCGTCGAGATCGCGCGAGCCATTCGGAACATCGACCGAATGAGGCCGACCGGACGGCTCCGAGTCGGCAATGACATCGTCGGATGTTTCGCCCGCGCGTCAGTTGACGACGGCGGGTGCGCCCAGGTCGCCGAGACTGACGTGATCGAGACCGCCCTTGCCTTAGGGCGCCAACAGCTTCAACTTGCTGGCTTGGCTCAGCTTCCGATACCCGTCACCACCCTGAGCCAACTCGGTACCCCGGGTCCGTATCACCTTGACATTCGAAGCGGCGGCACGACGGCACGTGGTCCGTTCGAGATCGAGAAGCTCCCGCCGAGTACAACTCCTTCCTACCCGGCGCTATGGCGGCACCACGCCGCCAGGGAACGCGGGCTCGTGGTCGCGCCCGACAGCCAGGGTCGGATCCTCCCGGGCAGGCGTGACAAAGCACTCGAACTCTGGGAGACGAGCACGCGCCTTCATCTGAGTAGCGACTTCAGGTTGAACTCGCAGAGCCTCGGGGCCTGCCTCACGCGAAGGCGAACAATCGGTGGCCGGGCTTGGCCTTCGTATCTACTCGACGATTGTTCCCACGAGAAGGCTGCGGTGCTTTGGTTCGCCACCACCCTCGGGCTGATCGCCCATTGGTGGGTCGGTTCCCGTCAGCAGCAGGGACGGTCGATTCTCTCGATCGGCAGGCTCGGCGAACTCCGCGTGATCGACTGCCGCGATCTCAGCAGCAAGCAGTTCGACGCGCTGGACGCCGCCTTCGACCAATTCGCCAATAGCGACCTGCTGCCTGCGAACGAGGCTTACCGTGACCCTGTGCGTGCCGCACTCGACAAGGCAGTGCTCTGCGAGGCACTCGGACTGCCGGAGGAGATCCTCGCGCCTCTCAGCACCCTCCGCGAGCAGTGGTGCGCCGAGCCCACAGTCCACGGGGGCAAAGCGACGGCACCCTCGGCCCACGATTGAACTTCCGAGCGATCAGGCTTCGCCCAGCAGGTCAACGATCTCCGACGGGGTGCTGACTCGCCAGCCAGTCGTCGGCCCTTCTTCGTAGTCCGCGCAGCCCCCGGTCCAAGACCTCTCCGGGTATATCTCGACAAGCGTGTACCTTTCGTCAAGACATGGCCCCTCTGCCGTCACCACCCAGATGCACTGGCTGTCAGCCGACCAGACCACCTGGCAGCCGTGCAGCGGATGATCGGGATCGGCGAAGCGCCGGGCGACCTCCTCTGCGATCCCAGCCGCCGACGTCTCGATGTCGATTGCGACCAGAGCGCGGGGTCGGGTCGCTTCTTCCGGTGATGTGATCGGTTCCATGCGCGACTCTTCCAGTCGATGGTCTTGCCAGCAGGGGGAAGCTCGGAGGATCACCGTCAGGAATACGAAGTCGGAACGAACGTGCGCGTTCTAAACCGAGGGAAGTCGCGACCGCCTGTGAGGAGGCGCTCTCCCCGCACGGTAGAAGCTTCTCGACGGACTTCAACCGGGTAGGCCTCGGTGGCGCTGCTCTGGCTGAGCTCGGGGGCGACGGTGTTGCCGCGTCGGCGGCTGCCCGCTCGCGGACACCGCCCGGCGACCCTCTGGGCGACGCTGCCGTCAGATCACAACGGCAACCCGCGGCGGACCGCCTCTGCCGAGCGGTCGTGCAGTGCAGCGTCCGACTCATAGCTGGCAGCCAGTCCTTCGAAGATGGCCGCCGTGCGCGGCCAACTGCTGAGATTGCGGCTCTTCTCGCGGTACGTCGCGACCAGTTGGCGCTCTTGGTCGCCTCCGTCGGTCGGCGAGCGGTTCGTCGCACCCCGCTGGTTGCGGAGAGCCACATGGAGGCCGAGGGCGACGTCGTCACTTCGTAGGCGCTCGATCAACTCGCGTACCGGGAGGCTCGGCCATTCGCCGCCGGGGTCCGGGGGTGACACCGCCAGTGCCTTGCCGATCATCTGGTCGCCGATGACCGCTCGGTCGACTTCTGCGAGGCGGTCCCGGGCGCGGTCGACCCAGTTGTTGAGTTTCTCTTCGTCGAGTTTGCCATCCTCGTCGGCGCCGGGCGAGACCTGCGAGGAGGGCCACGAGCGGAGCAGGCTGTCGGCGTTGAGTGCCCGCCGGCGGTCGGCGTCGCTCAATTCGGGCCGAACTTCGGGCGCTGCATGAGCGGGCTTGAAGGCGAGTTCGACGAGCGAGACGAAGAAATCGGGGTTCTGTGCCAACTCTCGATACAGGTTCGGTGCCTTGAAACGGGAGTCATGCCGCAACGCCCGATAGTAACGCCACTCGATCGCCGCGACGCGTCCGGGACCGAGATGCTCTCGATGGCGATCCAGGGCGTCCATCAGGAGGGTCAAGTAGTCGCGGTCCAGGGGGCTAGTCCGTGTCTGCCAGTCTTCCTGTTCGACCCGTTCCTCGAGACAGGCGGCCGCCTCCTCTGCGAATTGCGGCTCGGATCCGAGGGTGTGCAAATGGGGTGCCAGAAATGACGCAGCTGAGCCGGCGCGTCCGGCTCCTCGCAGACACTGGGACACTTCAAGAACTTCGGTGAGACTGGGAGGCGACCCTACGTACCAGTAGCCGGCGCGCCCCCAATACTCAGCAGCGACATCGCCGCCCAACTTGTTGACCTCCCGCCAGGGTCGCTGCGTGGCTGGGATCGCCCTGAACAGGTCAGCCGTCACCTGCGCCGTCAAGAATTGATGTTCGATTAGCCAGCGAATGCCGTCCCACCGGTGGTCGCTGAACCGGCTGCAGAAGTAGCCCAGCGCCATCTGGGTCACCGCTTCAGGCGCGGCGTTCATCGCTGAGAGCATGTCGCTATCGAAATCCGTTCCGATTGTTGCCAGCGCAAGCCCGACTTCATATGGCTGGGCCACTGCGGCAGCAAACTCAAGCAACTCGCCAATGCTGTGGAGATCGAGGATCGCCTCGATCGCCTTGACCCGCCGTGCTGCCAACGCCTCCGTGTACGCCTCATGGTCCAGCGGCGATATCCCGTCGATGTGTCCGAACCCGCCGCCGAACAGCAGGCCATACGCGTTCAGCGGTGTTGACGGACGCAGGGGCTCGAGCAGCGCCTCGAACTCCACGAGTTCGATCTCGGGGAGAGCCCAACTCGTGCCGTTGCAGTCGCGGTGAAGCGAGATCATTCGACGCAACGCAGACCAGACGGCAGATCTGATTTCCTCACCGGGGCCTGAGTCGGCTACGGCAGCCAACGATGCGTGCAGGGATTTGCGAGCGGCGGCAGCGAGGTCGCCGACACGTTCGACGAGCACGGCAAGGCGTTCTGGCTCTGTCCCTGCATCGTCGACGAGCCGGGACGCGACCGCGGAGACGGTTCGGTCATACTCGATCTCGGTAACGACTGGCCTCGAGTCCATCCAGGGGCGGAAACGCGGGCCGGGACTGTCGAACACCGTGTCCGTCGCGCTGGGCAGCATCGACAGCATGAGATCCCAGGCCGCAGCACCGTGGCGACCTCGAAGCATGTCGAGTACCGCTAACCGTTGTTCACTGTCCGCGGACGTATGGGGACTCCAGGGGCACATGATCTCTGCGAGGCTCTTGCCGGGTCGGTTCGACCAGCCGCCGCCAGGGTCGGACTCAGCGAGTTCCGCGAGAAGGTCGGTGGTCGGCTTGATGTAGTCGTTGGACCACGCCAGGAGCTCCAACGCTTCGAGGACACGCAAGTGCGGCGAATCCGTCGGGAACCCGAAGTCGTCGTTTTGGCGATCGGCGAACAGCACGCTCGCGAACCGGTGAGGTTCGGCCAGGCACGACCGCAGACCCGCCAGCACCGGGGCCGGGGCAGCCTCCGCCAGCAGGGGCAGAATGTCAGCCACTGACACCCAGGTCGTCGGATCTGGGTCGTCGCTCGCTGCACGCAGGATCCGCGCCACGATGTGTTCGGCGGCGTTGGCGGAAGACCCTACATCGCCTCGCAGCCGCGGCGGGACGGTTCCAAGTAGCGCAAGCGTCGTGGCGACACCGCTCCGGAGTTGCGGCGAGTATCGGGCCCTGACACCTTCGAACTGCGCTGCCAAGCGCTCGGTCTGGCTCAATCCGTAGAGCGGATCGGGTTCGGTCAAAACCTCGGCTGCAAGGTCACCGAGCAACTCGAGGTCCTCTCGCGAGATCTGATCGTCGATGAGAGCCCACGCGTCGGCCGGTGCGACCACATGCCATCGCTCATCGGTCAGCAACATCGGCGGCTCGCGCTCACTGGCGACCGTGTGCAGCGCCTCGACGACATCTTCGTCCGAGCAACCGACGAAACGCTCGACGACGCTGCGGTCACCATCGCTGGTCTGGTTCCAGCTGTTGAGCATGATGCTCCTACGCAGGATCTTGTCAACCGCACCGACCGCCCAAGCCGGGCGATGCAGGTCCGGTTCGGTGGCCAACCTTCGGCGGAGTGTCAAGAGGCTCATCCGCGCCAAGGCGCCGAATTCACCAGCGGTGAAGAAGTCCTCTCCGGCAGTTCTCATCTGATCCGCCACAGCGGCGGCGTCCACGGCATCCAGCACGATGTCAGCCCGTGAACTTCCAGGTATGGGAACGATCAGGCGGTGAGTGCTGTCCGGCGGAAGACACGGCGCAAAATCGGCCGACGGAACAACCACCGTCATCCCGGGGACGCTTCTGGACTGTCGCCCTGAGGATTCGCGTGTCCCCGCGGCCAGCAGACGCTGCGCCGTTTCCTTGTCGTCAACGTAGAGGAAGTCGCCCCGCGGCCATTCGCCTGGCGGCCCGGAGACGAGCGCTGCCGTCACGAAGGCGAGGATCTCCTCGCTATGCATATCGCCGCCGATCGTGATGATTCCGCCGCGTTGCTCGCTGCAGAGGGAACGCAGTCGGTCGGCCTGATCGCCACGGCCTGCGAGCACCACCTCCACACCGAGAGGGATCCTGGTCGTAGCGAGCCAGCGATGCCACCAAGCCGAGACCAGTTCGAGCCCGCGCGCCGGCTCGCCCAACTGCTCACGCAGCCAGACGGTCGTGACCGGAGCGCACTCCAGCCAGGACACGATGTCGTCCACCTTCAACGCCAGAACAGACCGGTAATCGCCGGCCTGCTCCTTCTCGTCGGCGAACGAGCGCGCCTTTGTCCAAGGCGCGCAGACCACTGCCACGTAGGCCTCGTCGGCGCGCTCGGCGGGTGAGGTCTGCCTTAGGCGCTTCCAGTAGTCTTCGCATGCCTTCCCATGGGATCCAGTCTGCTGCGTGGACAGTTCCCATCTCGAACGACCCGCCGGCACGAACCGATTCCCGTCAGTGCACCTGACAACGCCGTCCCAGCCCGCCGTTCCGACATCTGTTCCCGCGGGCATGTCGATCCACTCCGCCGACGGCTCGGTCTCTGCGATCAGGCTGCGGATCAGCCTCGGTAGCTCCCGCTCGGCTTCAGCGGTTCTGGCCCACTGAAGAAGCCGGTCGCGGTTGACGCGCATCGACTCGGGCACCGTTGCCATGAGGTGTCTTCGAGATATCAGCCCGTCTGCCAGACTCCGCGCCAAGTCGGCCTCCTCCCCGCTCACGAGAGCCAGCAGCCCAGTGCCGCGCAGGCGATTCGCGATCCGACCAAGATCGCGCACTCTCGCCGCGACAGAGGGCAGTCGCGTGACGAACCCCCGAGTCGTCTCCCCGGCCTCGCCGGCCGCACGGAGTTCCGCCAAGTCCGCCTTGGCGTAAGCGAACGCCTCCCTCAACTCCGAGCTTGCAACGGGGGCCAACACATCGCCAAGCACGGCATCACCCCGACTCTCGACCTCTGCGGCCACCTGCCGAAGCCAACTGCGCCTCAGAGCATCATCCGGCGCGCTGTCAAAAGCCCTCAGTCGACTGCCCGCTGTTGCCAGAATCCGCTCTCGATCAGCAGACACGCGGTAAAGGCGAAGCCCCTCCGCCCAGACCAACTCGAGTTCATCCGCGTCTGCTGCGCAGCCGAGGCGGTCGAGAATCGGATCGAGACGCTCGGGTCGCACGGAATCGCGGGCACTCATGGCAAACTCCGGCCACGAGCTTGAACGCTGCCCGGCAACACTCGCAGCCCGCGCGCCTCGAGCGCCTGCCGCGCAACCACGAGACTCTCTGGGCCCGGGCGGTAATGGCCACTCCTGTTATTGACGAGAATCACCAACTGCTCACTTCCATCTCTCACGACCTCGATCTCTCCTGCTGCGTACACAGGACCCCCACGCGATAGCACCGCGTGCGAGATTTGCTCACCCATCAGATGACGGCGACACACCAGAGGCCGATCTCCGACAACGACGTAGATCATCGGTTCTCCGAGTTCAACCAGGGTCTCGAACTCTGTGCTCGGCACCTCGACGGTAACGGCGCCGGCGCGCTCCGCCGCAGCCATCTCCTGAAGCAGATGTTCGGGATAGCGGTTGTCGTAGGTACGAGGCACGTTCCTCCAGATCCGAGCCGGACGCTCATGGCTGCCGACCATCGATTGGTCGGCGCCGGGTGCCCGGTTCCTGCAGTTGGCGACCGCGGAATCACCCTGCCGACTTTCGAAGACGCGAAGGCACCGCTGAAGGGGACCTTCGCAAGAAGTCGCGCGCTCGCGGTCACGGAGCCTCGGGGCGCTGGATCGCAGCCACCGCTGCGGTCTACCGGTTCGGCTCGGAGAGGCATACTGCTCGTTCGTGGAACGATACCGATCATCGACTCGCTTCGGACACTTGGAGCGGGCGAGGCGAGTCCTCCATCACCACAGCCCACCCGGAGGGGTCGGCAGGTGCCGCGGTGCCTGAGTTGCCCGAGGTCGAGACGATCCGCCGCCAGCTGGAGCCGCGGCTGGTCGGGCGCCGGATCACCGAGGCGGCTGGCCACTCCAGCGAGAAGTTCCTGCCGGCGCGGGATGTCACCGGGGCGAAGGTCGATGCTGTCGCCCGGCGGGGCAAGTACCTGCTCATCGCGCTGGACGACGGCCGCGAGTTGGTGCTGCACCTCGGCATGACCGGGAGGCTGCAATTCGCCGCCGCCCCGCCGAGCGACCACTATGTGCGGGCCTGGTGGGGTCTCGACGACGGAGCAGCACTGGAGTTGCACGATGTGCGCCGGTTCGGGAGGGTGCGGGTCGTGCCGGCGGGGTGCTACGACGCCATCCCCACGCTGGCGCAGTTGGGACCCGAGCCGCTGGGCGAGGGGTTCAGCGCCGAGGGGCTCTGGTCGGCGCTGCGCCGGAGCCGGCGCCGGGTCAAGACGCAGCTGCTCAGCCAGCGCCCGGTCGCGGGGCTGGGCAACATCTACGCCGACGAGGCTCTCTGGCGGGCCGGCATCAACCCCGCCAAGCGCCGGATAACCCGCGCCGAGGCCGCGGCCCTGCACGCCGCGATCCCGGACGTGCTGCGGCAGGCCATCGCCCACCGCGGCACCACGTTCCGCGACTACCGCACCCTGCTGGGCCCGGGGGGCGACAACTACGCCCATCTGGACTGCTACGGCCGCGGCGGTGAACCCTGCCCCCGCTGCGGCGCCGAACTGCGAACCCGCGTCCTCGACGCCCGCAACACCACGTACTGCCCCGCCTGCCAGCGCTGAACGAACCCCGGCGCCGAGCGCTCTGTCCACCACGGCGGGAAAGGGACAGCGCGGTTGGCACATGGGCGGTACGGCCGCGCCGGGTGACGAGAACTAGCGTTGACGGCGGCCGGGCATATCCCCATGACCGGACACGACACACGACACGAGACCCCTCCCATGACTCACCGCCTGACGCAGTACAGCCACGGCGCGGGTTGAGCCGGCAAGCTCGGTCCCGGTGACCTGGCGCAGGTCCTGCGCTCGCTCCCAACGCACGCTCACCCCGATTTGCTGATCGGTACTGGCGACGACGCCGCCGTGTGGCGCCGGTCCGACGGGCGCGCCCTGGTGTCGACGGTGGACTTCTTCCCGCCGGTCACCGACGACGCCGAGACGTGGGGCCGGATCGCCGCCGCCAATGCGGCCAGCGACGTCTACGCCATGGGCGGGCGCCCACTGTTCGCCCTCAACCTGGCGGTGTGGCCGCGAGACCGCCTCCCGCTGGAACTGCTGGGCGATGTTCTGCGCGGCGGCGCGGCGATGGCCACCGAGGGCGGCTGGCAGGTGATCGGCGGCCACACGACCGAGGGACCCGAGCCGATGTACGGGCAAGCGGTAACCGGTGAGGCGCGAGCCGACCGGCTGATGCGTTGCGCAGGCACCGGCGCGGACCGCAGTCTCGTCCTCACCAAGCCTGTCGGCACCGGCATCATCACGACGGCGCACAAGATCCTCCCACCCGGCGACCCCGTCCTCCCGGAGACTGCGTTCGGCGCCGCGGTGGCCGAGATGTGCCGGCTGAACGACAAGGCGTCGGAACTGGCCGTCGAGGCCGGTGTCACGGGCGCGACCGACGTGACCGGATTCGGCCTGCTCGGGCACCTGCAGGAGATGTGCGCGGCCAGCGGGATCGGCGCGGCGCTGCACGTGGCCGAGGTCCCGCTGCTGCCCGAGGTCACCTCCCTCGCCGCAGCGGGGTACGTCCCCGGCGGGACCGGCCGCAACCTGGCCGCCGTCGGCCGGCACCTCCGCCTGCGGTCCGGGGAGCCCGACGCGGTGCTCTTGAACATCCTGGCCGACCCGCAGACCTCGGGCGGCCTGCTCCTGGCGTGCCCGCCCGGCTCCGCCGGGGACCTCGTGAGCGCACTCACCGCAGCCGGGCACGCCGCCGCCGTCATCGGCGAGACCACCGGCTCGCTGCCTGCGGGGCAAATCGAGCTGGTCCTGGAGTCGTGAGCCACTGCGGCGAGGAACCAGCCGCATCGCCCGGTACGGGGGGAAACGCCCGTCGCCGCGCTACCGCCCCACGCCCCGCGGTCTGCGTGGCAGTCGTCCTGGTGGTCGGCGTGGTCGCGCTGTCGACGGCTTCGCTGTTCGTGACCCAGGACTACCTCATCGCACAGGGTGTCCGCATTGTGATCGTCTCCTTCACGCTGGGAGCGATCCCGTTCTCCAACCTCCTGGCTCAGTCGGTCGCCGGAACGGATCTGCGGTCCGTCGGCAGCGGCACCGTGTCGGGCACAGCGCTGTACCGCGTGGCCGGCTTCGCCCCCCTCGCGGTGGGCGGACTCATGGACGTCGCCAAGGCGGTGCCCGGGGTCCTCGCTGCTGGTTCGGCGCCCCTGGTGAGCGCCCTGGCGGCGGGAGCGGCGGTCGCCGGGCACAACTGGTCGCCGTTCCTGCGTGGCGCCGGAGGGCGCGGTGTGTCACCCGCCATGGGAGCGCTGGCGGTCGTCTACTGGCCCGGGGCGGTTCTGCTGCTGGCCGGGCTGGGGATCGGGCGGGTGATCCGCCAGACCGGGCTGGCGTCCTTCGCCGCCATGGTGGCGCTGCCGCTGCTGGCGCTGTCTTGGGGCGGCCGCGACGCTGCGCTGGCGGGCTCCGTGGTGGTGGCCCCGATGCTGCTCAAGCGACTCACCGCCAACAACACCGTGCCCCCGGCAGGCCGCCGGGCGCGCGTCGCACTGCGTCGCCTGCTCTACGACAACGACGGTGCGCCGTGAGGCTTCCGCGGCCGGGCGCCGCAACCGCCGGGATGGCGCTGTGAGTTCGCTGCGCCGCGTCCTCGGCGGCACCGACTTCCGGCGCCTGCTCGTCGGCCAGGGCGTCTCGGGTCTGGGCGACTGGATGGCCACCTTCGCGCTCATGGCGCTGGCCTGGGAGGTCACGTCCTCGACGAGCGCCGTGGGCGGCATCCTCACGCTGCGGCTGCTGCCGGCCGCCCTGGGCGGCACGGTGGCCGCCAGGGTGTCGTTGCGCTGGGACCGGCGCCGCACGATGCTGGCGACGGATCTGCTGCGCGCCGGGATCGTGGCGATCATCCCCCTCATCGCCCAACTCTGGTGGATCTACCTCTGGGCGTTCGTCCTGGAGGCCGCCAGCGTCATCTTCCTGTCCGCCCGTGACGCCGCCGTCCCCGACCTCGCCGAGCCCGATGACCTGCCCACGGCCAACAGCCTGATGCTGGGGTCCTCCTTCGGGAGCATCCCCGTCGGCGCGGGCGCCTTCGCCGTCCTCACCCTGCTGCCGTTCGCGGACCAGGGTTGGCTGGAGTCCCGCCCGCACGCCGTCGTGTTCTGGATCGACGCGCTGACCTATCTGGTCTCGGCTTTGCTCATCGCCCGTATGGCACCCCTGAAGAAACCGACCGGCGTCGTGGTGGCAGGCACCAGCGCGGGACGTCTGCGAGACGCCGTGCACATTCCCCTGGTCCGCTCGATCATGCCCGCGGCCGCCGCGGTGGCACTCGGGCTCGGCGCGTTGTTCTCCCTGGGCCTGAGCCTCGTACTCGTGGAACTGGCGGCATCGAACCTGGAATTCGGAGTGCTGATCGCCGTCTTCGGCGTGGGGGCGGGCGCCGGCCTGATCATCGCCACCCAACTCGCGCTCCCGCTGATGGAGATGACCCGCTACGGCACCCTGACCATGGGCGCACTGGTGGCCTGCATGAGCCTCAGCCCCGTGCTCTGGCTGACCTATCTGGGTGCGTTCGGCTTCGGCCTGGCAGCGACGGTGGCGCTCACGTCGGGCATGACAGCCCTGCAATCCGGTACCACCGAGATAGAACGCGGCCTCGCGTTCGCCGCCTTCCACATGGTCATCCGGATGGCGCTGGGGCTTGCCGCCGTGGTGGCCGGTGCGATCCGCGACGCTCTCGACGAGGTGACGATCTTCGATTTCTGGACGCTCAGCGGGACCCGGCTCGTTCTCCTGGCTTCGGGAATCCTCGTCGTGGGCAGCGCTGTGGCGGTGCGCGCCGGATCGCTCGAAGATCCGGATACGAATAACGCTTCGTGACCGTCCTGACACGTGCTGCAGCAACCGGGCGCGCCCGCCTGCCGGGCGTCTCGGGGCCGGCGGTGACGGCGTGACGGTCGCGGTCGTCACCGACAGCGCCGCCGCACTCCCGCCGGCGATGCAGCGGGACCTGGACATCAGCGTCGTGCCGATCCTGCTCACCGTCGACGGGAGGGAGATCGCCGACGACGCCCTGCCGCCGCACGAACTCCTCGCCGCGGGCACCCTGAGTACCGCGGCGCCGAGCGCCGGCGCATTCACCCGCGCCGTGCGCGAACGCCAGAGTCCCGACGGCGTGCTGGTGCTGACCCTCTCGGACAAGCTGTCGAGCAGCCACCGGGCGGCCGTGCTCGGCGCACGAGAGGCCGAGGGTTCCACGATCGTGGTGGACACCGCCAACGCGGCGGGCGCCCAGGCCCTGGCCGTGCACGCCGCGGCCGTCGCCGCACGGCGCGGCGCCGGCCTGGCCGAGGCGGCGGACATCGCCCGCCGCGTCGCCGCACGAGCGCGCCTCATCGGCGTGCTCGGCAGCCTCGAACAACTCGTGCGAAGCGGGCGGATCCCCTCGATGGCCGGCCGGGCCGGGGATCGGCTGGGGGTCCGACCGATGTTCGACGTGCACGACGGTCGGATCCGGCGGCTGCTGCCGAGCCGCAACACGGAGACCGCCCACCGGCGCATCCTGGATCAGTGGCGCCAGAGTCGCCCGGCCGAGGTCCGCGCCCTGCACGTCGCCGCCGTCCACGCCGGCGCGCCCACCGATGCCGAGGCCCTCCTGGCGGCAGTGACAGCGGAGACCGAGCCGGCCACGGCGTTCATCGGCGGCTTCGGCGGGGCACTGGTCGCCACCGCCGGCGTGGGGGTCTCGGGACTCGCCTGGTGGTGGGAGACGCCCGAGGATCCGCTCTAGGTCAGCCTGCCCGCACGCCCGGCGCCGGCGCCTCCGAGAGGCCGTGCGCGCAGCGGCCGTCGGCGGTGACGGTGAGGATCTCGGCACCGTCGGCGGTCACCAGGAGCGTGTGCTCGAACTGCGCGCTGCGCGACCGGTCGGCCGTCACCGCCGTCCAACCGTCGTTCCACAACTCCACCTGCGGGCTGCCGAGCGTGAGCATCGGTTCGATCGTGAAGGTCATGCCCTCGGCCAGCGGCGTCGAGTTGCGCGGATCGTGATAGTGCGGGATCTGCAGGTTGCCGTGGAAGTCGGTCCCCACGCCGTGGCCCACGAACTCGCGCACCACCCCGAGACCGCCCGGACGCGCCACGCCTTCGATTGCCCTGCCGATCTCGCTGACCGGCACGCCGGGCGCCACCACCGAGATCGCCGCCTGCAGCGCCCGCAGCGTCCCGCTCACGAGCCGGCGGCTCGGGGCGTCCACCTCGCCGGCGCAGAACATGGCCGAGGTGTCGCCGTGCACCCCATCGAGGTACACGGTCACGTCGATGTTCACGATGTCGCCGGCAACCAGCGGACGGCTGTCGGGAATGCCGTGGCAGATGACCTCGTTCACCGACGTGCAGACCGATTTCGGGAAGGTGCGGTACCCGAGCGGGCTGGGGTAGGCACCTCGGGCGAGCACCTCGGCGTGGACGACCTCGTCGATGGCGTCGGTGGTGACACCGGGAGAGACCTGCCGGCCGGCAATGAGCAGGATCTCCGCGGCCGCCGCCCCCGCGCGGCGCATCGCCTCGATCTCCGCCTGCGAGCGCACCGGCGACATGCGCGCCGGTCCCGGCTCCCCGCGCGCGTTGCGAACATACGGCGGGCGGGCAATGTGGCGAGGCACCGGTCGGGGCGGCCCGACGATGCCCGGCTGCACCGAGGCGGACCGCACCAGCGGCCGCCGCTTGCGCTTGGCCACTCCCCTACACCGCGGCCGGGTCGCCCGGCGGCGGCGCGGGCCAGACCGGCGGCGGCGCGGGCCAGACCGGCGGCGGCGCGGGCCAGACCGGCGGGCGCTTCTCGAGGAACGCCCCGATGCCCTCCTGAGCGTCGTCCATGGCGGCGTTGGCGGCCATGACCTGACGCGTGTACTCGTAGGCCTCGGGCTCGGCGCGATCGAGTTGCTCGTAGAAGGCCCTCTTGCCGATCGCCAGCACGCCGGCGCTGAAGCGGCCGATCCGTCCGGCCAGGTCGGCCACCGCCTCCTGCAGCTCCCCGGCGGGCACCACCCTGTTCACCAAACCCCACTCAGCCGCGGTGGCGGCGTCGATGGGGTCACCGGTGAGCAGCATCTCCAGAGCCCGCTTGCGCCCGATGGCACGCGACAGCGGCACCATGGGCACCGAGCAGAACAGGCCGATGCGCACCCCGGGCACGGCGAAGCGGCTCCGGTCGGTCGCCACGACAAGGTCGCAGGCCGCCACCACCTGGCAGCCGGCCGCGGTGGCGATGCCGTCCACGGCGGCCACCACCGGTTGCGGCACGCTGCGGATCATCGCCATCAACTCGCAGCACACGTCGAAGAGCTCCTCGTAGAAGGCGTCGGAGCGGTCCACCATCTCTGCCAGGTCGTGACCGGCGCTGAAGGCGGGGGACGTCCCCGAGACGACGATCACCCGCACCGCGGGATCGGCACCGAACCCACCGACCGCGGTGATGAGATCGCGCAGCACCGCCAGGCTGAGCGGATTGCGACGTGCGGGATTGTCCAGCAGCACCTCGCCGATGTCGCCGTTACGGCTCACGCGCACATGGCCCGTGGCCTGCGATCCGTTGCCCCCGGCCATGCGGCCAGCCTAACGGCGCGCCACCTGCGCCGCCCGGGAGGCCGTGCCGCTCACACAGGTGATCTACACCGAGTCTGACCTGCTGCGGCAGACCAACGGCAGAATATTCGGCACTGTAAACGTTGTTTCAATCAGTTTCATGTATTATCTGATGCATGAAACTGTGTGCAAGACGGCTGATTACGCTTCTGTCCGGCGCGATGCGGCGCGGGCCGAGCACAGGCGGCGCGGCGATCGGGCTCGTCGCCGCAATCATTCTGACCCCGGCCTGCGTGTCAGGTGGGCAGGACGCCACCGACGGCGCCGCCGCTCTCGCGCACCTGGCGGCGGCTTCGGCCGGCCACCCGCTGTCCCCGCTGTCAGCCGGGGAGGCCGGCCACACCCCCGGCGCGCCCGCACACAACGGATACCTTCGCGGATCGCCGGGTGAACCCGACGATCCTGCAACCGTCGACCATCCACCGGGCCCGGCGATTCCCGAAGAGCCACAGCCGGGATGGAGTCCTGAGGCCGTTCGAGCCGGCCACGCCCGCGGTGGCACCGGGATCCCGGCGCCCGAGAGAGAACGCGGCGCATCCGCCGCCACCACGTCGCCGGGACCGGTCGAGGTGCTGCCCGGACCGTCGGCGCCTGACGGGCCGGAACGCGAGTGGGCGGCACCGCACGGACCGGTGATGCTCGCATCCTCGCGCCACGGTGAGGAGCCACCTGCCGATGTCGCCGGCGCGATCCTCGACGCCTACACCGCGTTCTGGGACAGCTACTGGGCTGCGGCCAGCCATCCGGTGAACCCCGACCATCCGGGGATCGGAAGGCACAGCGTCGAGCCGCTGCGCAGCCGAACCGTCGGCGTACTGCGTGGGCGCGTGGCCGAGGGCGTCGCCCTGCGCCTCCCCGGCGATCACGGTGCCGGCCGGGTCGTCCACATCGAGGGCTGGGACGCCGACAGCGCCGAGGTCCTGGACTGCTTCGTGGACACCGCCGTCCTCTACGAGGTGGCGACGGGTCGCGTGCGCAACGACGAGCACGCCACCGTGGTGCATCTGGCGCTGATGCGGCGCCAGGGCGGCACTTGGCGCGTGGCGGAGATCTTCGAACAGGCGATTCACACAGGAAGGACGGACGGATGCATCCTGCAGACCAACACTCACTGGCGGCCGGCACCCCCCGGAACCGCGCTCGCGTCACCGGTCGGATCAGAACGCGACGGCGTCGCGGGCACGTCGCGGTCGCCCTGGTGACAGCCGCCGGGGCGCTGTCTGTGGGGGCGCCCGCCGTCGCCGCGGCCGACTCGACCGAGGTCGAGAACTGCAGCGACGGCAAAAACTTCTGCTCGACACTCACCGTCGAGCGCCCCACGGTCGAGGAACCGCCGCCGAAGAACACAGGCAGCAGCCTCAACTACTGCGGACCCTTCTACCTCCAGGACGACGGCACCTACAACGTCGACATCTGCGACTCCGACGGCAAGTACATCCAGACCCTCAACCTGGCTCCGAGCAAGTCGCGGCCCCGCCCTGGCCAGTCCTCGGTCATCTCGTCGGCGATGGGAGCGCTCAACCCGCCTCGACCGACGATCCACACCTCGCCGGGCTACCGGAAGGGGTTGCTGGTGCAGACCCCGACGTGGCTCTGGCTGCCGCCGTCGTACTGGCGCACCTACAGCACCACGATCATGGTCTGGGGGTACGTGGTCACGATCTTCGCCACACCCACCGTGGTGCGTTGGAAAATGGGCAACGGCGACGCGATCACCTGCCTGGGCCCGGGCACCCCGTGGATCCCGGGTTTCAGCGACACGCTCAGCACCTGCAGGTACACCTACCGGCACTCCTCCGACGGTGCCCCGAGGGACCGCTACAAGATCACCGCCACCGTCACCTTCGTGGGCAGTTTCACGACCGTGGGCCTCGGCGGCATGCGCGGCCCGCTGGGAGCGGTGACCCGCAGTTCGTCCGTCTACGCCCCCGTGGCGGAGATCCAGGGTCTGGTGGTGTGAACCTACGGCAGTCGGCGGGGAGCCTGCGGCCCCATAGGCTCGGGCCGTACCCGCCCAGGCGCCCGGGAGGCCCGCATGTTCACCGCCCTGCTGCTCTCCAAGACCGAAGACGGATTCCAGCACAGCATCAGCCGGCTCGCCGAGGATCAGCTCCCGGACCACGAGGTGACCGTCGCCGTGGACTATTCCACGGTCAACTATAAGGACGGCCTGGCGATCTGCAACGGCGCGCCGGTGGTGCGCAACTGGCCGCTCGTGCCGGGCATCGACCTGGCAGGTGTCGTCGAGGCAAGCGATCACCCCGACTGGCAACCCGGCGACCGCGTGACCGTGAACGGCTGGGACCTCGGCGAGAAGCACTGGGGCGGCATGGCCACCAAGGCGCGTGTCGAGGCCGGCTGGCTGACGCGCCTGCCCGCCGGCATCGACACGCGCGCCGCGGCCGCCATCGGCACCGCCGGCTACACCGCCATGCTGTGCGTGATGGCCCTGGAGGACCACGGCGCCGGCCCCGAGGGCGGCCCGGTCGTCGTCACCGGCGCCGCCGGGGGCGTCGGCAGCGTGGCGGTCGCCGTGCTGGCCAAACTGGGCTACGAGGTGGTGGCCTCCACCGGTCGGGCGGACAGCGAGGGCGACTACCTGCGCAGCCTCGGCGCCGCGGCCATCATCGACCGCAGCGAGTTGAGCGAGCCCGGCGGGCGACCCATGGCGAGGCCCCGCTGGGCGGCCGGCGTGGACACCGTCGGCAGCCACACGCTCGTGAACCTCATCGCGGCGCTCGAGCCCGAGGGCTGTGTGGCCGCCTGCGGCCTGGCCGGCGGCTCGGATCTCTCCGGCACCGTGTTCCCGTTCATCCTCCGGGGGGCGAGCCTGCTGGGGGTCAACTGCGTCTACCAGCCGGCCGCGCGCCGGACCGAGGCCTGGCAGAGGCTGGCCACCGACCTCGACGGAGGCACCCTGGAGTCCATCACCAGCGAGGTGCCCCTGGGGGAGGTGCCCCGGGTGGCCGCTGACATCCTCGCCGGGGCGGTGCGGGGCCGGGTCGTGGTGGACGTGAACGCCTGAGAATCAGACCCGGCGAGGCGGTACGCTGCGGCCCGGCGGCCCGGGGCGGCGACAGCGACAGTCCCTCCCGGCGGCTGCGGGAACGCATCGAGCACGAGGAGAGACCCGATGGGCTACTTCGCACGATCCTGGGAACTCGGCAAGACGTCCTGGCGCGTCCTGCGCAAGGACAAGGAGCTGCTGTGGCTGCCGGTCCTCGGCGGCCTGGCAGCGCTGATCATCGCCGGGGTCGTCTTCGGCCTGATCGTGCTGATCGACTACGACCCGGCGGTGGGCTGGGGGGACTTCGAGGTCAGTGGCGGATCGAGGTGGCTGGTCGTCCTGGGAGTCGTCGCCAGCACCGTCGCCGTCTACTTCTTCCAGGGCGCCCTGGTTCACGGCGCCCGTGAGCGGCTCACCGGTGGCGACCCCACGGTGGCCAGCGCCATCCGCGGCGCCTCGGGCCGGTTCGGCACCATCGCCGTCTGGGCGATCATCGCCGTCGTGGTGGGCATCATCATCAACTCGATCCAGGCGGCGGCGCGCGACCGCGCCGGCTTCGCCGGGGCGCTGCTCGGCGGTCTCCTGGATCTGGCGTGGCGGGTGATGACCTTCCTGGTGATGCCGATCATCATCGCCGAGCGCGTCGGCGCGTTCGGGGCCCTCGGGCGTTCCAAGAACCTGCTGCGGCGGACCTGGGGCGAGAACCTCGTCGCCCAGGCCGGGCTCTCCATCGTGGGCTTCGTCCTGATGGCGCCCGGACTGCTCATCGCCATCTTCCTGGGCACGGGACCGCTGGGGGTCTTCGGTGTCATCGTCGGTGGCCTGCTGATGATCCTCGGCGCCGTGGTGGCCTCGGCGCTGAGCGCCGTGTACCAGACCGCCCTCTACGAGTACGCCACGACCGGCGAGTCCCCGGCCGAGTTCGCCGAGGTCGACCTGGGCCGGTCCTTCGGCCACCGCGAACGCGGCAGCAACTGGGGACAACCCGGCCGCTACCGCACATAGCGCTACCGCTCCCCCGCCGGCGGCGGGGCGGGCGTCACACGTCGAGCCAGTCGGGGCGGTCCGAGACTCCCTGGACGGTCCAGCAGCCGTCCACGACGATGCACTGGCCGTCACACACCCGATGGCGCGTCCTCACCGCTCCCGCGAGACCGGCATGGGGCGCGCACGCAACGAACCATCGCTCGTAT
This sequence comes from bacterium, assembly GCA_026708055.1. Taxonomy (NCBI): domain Bacteria; species bacterium. The sequence goes on from JAPOVS010000040.1 coordinate 70,317, forward strand.
TCGCGGCGAGCCTGCCGCCTCCGGCAGGGGCGGGGCTCGGGCTTACGCCTGCTCGCCCAGCCGGGCCCGCAGGGCGGCCACCTCGGCCTCAGATGCGCGACGGGCGGCCTCAGCGGCCTCGGCACGATCCTCAGCGGCCGTGGCACGCGCCACGGCAGCGTCCCGTTGGTGGCGGGTCTCGTCTGGATCGGCTAGCCAGCAGCCGCTTCTGGAGTCCCGAAAGCGCAGACGGTGGTCCTCGGCGTGAAGATCCAAGCCGAGGACCCGGCTGTGGCCGCGCAGACGGCCGCCGTCGTCGGTGCCCACCGCTATCGGCGCCCAGGCGCCGCCCTCCCGGCGGTCGCCCTGCAGGGCGGGCGTGTAGAACTCGCCGCCGGTGGGGTCGAGGCGCCAGTACTCGCTGACGCCCATCTCCAGATACGCCGCGGGCTTGTCGTCCAAGTCGTTCCGGTAGGTGCGCTCCGAGGCGACCTCCAGCACGAACGCGGGCGGCGCGCCCACCTCCCAGAGCCGGTAGCTGGCCGCCTCCTGGATGCGGCGGGGCTCCACGCCGAAGCACACGAACACGTCGGGCGCGACCACCCTGCGGGCCGGCAGCGGGCGGTAATAGACATTGAGGTCCTGGCCGACGAAGCAGCCCCGGAGCCCCGCGAAGTGCCCGCGCAGCGCGCCGTAGCACAGGAAGCGCACCAGCGAATGCAGGTCCGAGTCAGGCACGCTGGGAGTGGCGGGGTACGCCACGTCGGGATCCAAGTCGGCCAGCACGCTCACCGTCGCCTCCCCTCCCGCGGCCCAACCGCCGCGGCCTCGACCCCCAGCCTAACCCCACCGGCCCGCTGCCGCAGACACCATCTACTATTGCCATATACATTATATAGTAACATTATATTTAGATCACTCTGAACTCAGCAAACCAACACCGAGCTCGCGGCGGTGCCTGCGGATCAACTAGCTGTGTACGCGATGTCCCCCCTTTGTGGAGTCGCTCGCCAACGTGTCGTCCGACATCTCTCACAGCGGCAACACCCGAACCCGACTGCGGCCTTCGTCAACCACGACGAGGGCACCAGCCGACAGGTCAGCCTCATGCTGGCGGAGAGCGGCGATGATCGGTCCCTCCAGATGATCGGGTAGCACGTTCTCGGCGCGGACCTGAATCACGCTTGGCCCAGCCCGGTGCGATAGCGCCAACATGGTCCCAAAGTCAAGGTCGTGGGTGAAGACGACGTGCTTGTGCGAAGCCGCCCAGTCCATGATTTCGCCGTCGGTGGCCCTCGGATCGCCGACAGTCGACCAGTGCACAGCCTTCCACCCGTGCTCCCGCAACCTCGGCACCAATTCGGGCGACAGATTCATATCCAGCAGGAGCCTCAGGCTCACGGCACCGAGAGGGGAACCTCGCGTTCCTCGAGCCTCCACGCCGCGTAGGCCAGCGACTGTGCAATGTCCTCCCGCTCAAGGTAGGGATAGGCCTCCAGGATCTCGACCGGCGAGCGGCCGGACGCCAAGAGGCCCACGACCGTCCCCACGGTCACCCGCATCCCACGGATGCAGGCCTTGCCGCCCATGACCACAGGGTCGATGGTGATCCTGTCCAACGGTTCCATGATCCGTCACCTCTCCGACCGCCGACGCAAGCGAGCCGATGCATTCACGGTACCCCACCAGGCAACCCGACGACGACCACGAAGACACCCACGATGTCGCTGCCTCCGCGACACCACGGCCCGCCCTCCAATCGCCCTACCGGTCGCCCGCCGGAACAGCGGGGGGATCAAGTCCTCGTACATAGCCGGCCGGGGCCACCACCACAACCTCGGCACCCTGCTCGTACTGGTCGCCCAATCGGGCACTCAGGGCGGCGAACTCGGCCTCGGCTCGATTAACCGGCACACCGCCCATTGCCGAAATCCGGCTCAGCCCTCGCATCGTTACGCAGACGCGAAACGCTGCCGCCGCCAGCGGTGCTGCCCGGTGTCGGGCCGAGCCGTGCGGGCCCGGCGGACGTTGACGAGGATGTCCTGGCCGAGGCCGCCAGCGCCGCAGCCACGAGCAGACTCCGCGCCCAGGCCCTCACCGGGCCGGTCAGCCCCGCCGAACGCGGCGCGGCTATAGTCCCCCGCTGGCTTGGCCTCATCAGCCGGTGAGATCCGCCAACCGACGGCTTGCGCCCTGACCACAAGGAGAACTCTCATGGCGAACAACCCTGATCCCCGAGCGGCCGCGAGGCGACCCCTCGCCGCGCGGCGCACAAGCACCCCCCCCCCCCGCAGGCCGGCGACGCCGCGCTAGGGCGCTCCTAGCCGCCGCGGCGCTGCTGGCGGTCCTGGCCGGCGCGCTCGCCTCGACGCCCGCCGCCGCCCAAGAGCCCGGCGGCGAGGTCCGCATCGTCGCCCGCAAACACAACGACGGCAGAATCGAATTCGCCCTCCAACAACGCCACGGCGACACCTGGGGAGACCGACAACTCCCCCGCTCCCGCTACTTCCCCACCACCGCTCCAACCGGACGCTGGCTCGCCAGCACACCCGTAGACGCCGCCGGCGGCGAGGTGCGCATCGTCGCCCGCAAACACAACGACGGCAGAATCGAATTCGCCCTCCAACAACGCCACGGCGACACCTGGGGAGACCGACAACTCCCCCGCAGCCGCTTCTTCCCCACCACCGCCATCACCGGACGCTGGCTCACCAGCACACCCATCACCGTCCAAGCCGTCCAAGCACCGGCAACCACTGCCCTCAGCGGTTCCCTGCAATACCTGACCATCACCGGGAACGCGGCGAGCGGGTTCGCGTGCGCCCTGCGCACCGACGGAACCATCGCCTGCAGCGGCGGCAGGAACAAGTTCAACGAGACCGACGCACCCGACGGCACCTACACTGCCATCGCAGCCGGCGACACTCACGCCTGCGCGATCGCCACCGACGGCACCACGACTTGCTGGGGCAACAATTCCGCGGGCCTGACCGACGTTCCGCGAGATCATCTATTCGAAAGCATTACCGCCGGCTCCGACCACACGTGCGGACTAGATCCTCCCGAGGAAGGGGCACCCGAATCCGCACCCGATGGCGATGTCTATCTCGGTTACCATGTCGGTACAGGCGAGTGCTGGGGCGCCAGGCGGCTGCCTGGCGGATCCAGAGTGGGCATCACCGCCATCGCCGCCGGTTACGTGCATACCTGCGCGCTCGCCACCGACGGCACCATCGACTGCTCGGGCAGGTGGAGCGAGAGCGACGGCACCTACACCGCCATCGCCGCCGGGGAGGGCCACACCTGCGCCATCGCCACCGACGGCACCATCGACTGCTGGGGAGACTGGGGAAGCTGGAGATATGTCGATTCCGGCCAGAGCGACGCGCCCGACGGCACCTACACCGCCATCGCCGCCGGCGGCTGGCACACCTGCGCCATCGCCACCGACGGCACCATCGACTGCTGGGGCTCCAACGTAAGCGGCCAGAGCGACGCGCCCGACGGCACCTACACCGCCATCGCCGCCGGCTCCCGTCACACCTGCGCCATCGCCACCGACGGCACCACCGCCTGCTGGGGCGTCTGGCCCGTAGAACTCGACGATCACTACACCGCGATCGCGACCAGTGGCCAACACATCTGCGCCATCGCCACCGACGGCACCATCGACTGCTGGGGAGATAACTCATTCGGCCAGAGAGACGCGCCCGACGGCACCTACACGGCCATCGCCGCCGGGGGGATCCACAGCTGCGCGATCCGCACCGACCGCACCATCGCCTGCTGGGGCGGCAGAACCGATCGGCGGGGAGAACCCACAGGTCCGACCGACGCGCCCGACGGCACCTACACCGCTGTAGCGGCCATGCGCGGTCACACCTGCGCCATCGCCACCGACAGCACCATGGTCTGCTGGGGCATAAAGAGCGACCCCCTTCCCGGCGAGCCAGAGCCAGTCGTCGCGCCCGACGGGCAGTTCACCGCCTTCACCGGCGATCACGAAGCAAACGATGCAACCTGCGGGATACGCACCGACGGCTCGACCGCGTGTCCAGATTGGTTAGTGTCCCGCGACGGTCTGGCAACTGGCCATTAGTACTCGACGATCACTACACCGCCGTAACGCGCGGTGACTTGCACACCTGCGCAATCGCCACCGACGGTGCCATGGTCTGCTGGGGCGGAAAGAGCGGCGCAGTACGTGACTTCGAGCCAGTCGTCGCGCCCGACGGGCAGTTCACCGCCTTCGATCCAGACCGCCGAACCTGCGGGATTCGCACTGACGGCTCGACCGGGTGTCCGGATGCGTGGGGGGCCGGAGACGGGTAGCCCCCTCGCATTCTTCGCTCAGCGACGTGACCTCACTGCCCGGAGGTGACGGCTTTGTCGGCGGTCAACCCTCCTCCAAGTCGGTGGACGCTGCCGCGTTCGGCTCCCTCCAACCCGCCATCAGCACGACGGCTTCGGGCAGGGCTCACACGGCGCGTTCAAATGCGGCAGCGTCGCGGCTGTCGGCCGACGCGGCCCGGACACCCGCGGCTACACGTCGAGCCAGTCGGGGCGGTCCGAGACTCCCTGCACGGTCCAGCCGCCGTCCACGACGATGCACTGGCCGGTGATGTAGGAGGCGTCGGCGCTCGCCAGGAAGACCGCCGGGCGGGCGATCTCGGCGGCGTCGGCGAGGCGGTCGAGCGGGACCTCCCGCAGCATCCAGTCCTCGGTGAGGGAGCCGTCGTCGAGGGCCTGGGTCACCAGCGGGGTGCGGGTGAAGCCGGGGGCGATGGCGTTGACCCTGATGCCGTGCGGCGCCACCTCGGTGGCCAGCGAGCGGGTCAACCCCAGGATCGCCGCCTTGGCCGCGGAGTACGGGGCGCGCCCCGGAATGCCCACGAAGCCAGCGGCGCTGGAGATCGACACGATGGCCCCTCCGCCGACCTTGCGCATCTCGGGGATCGCCGCGGCGCTGCACAGGAACATGCCCCGGAGGTGGACGCCGATCACGAGGTCCCAGACCTCGGGCGCCATCAGGTGCGTCGGAGCGGCCCGCTGGATGCCGGCGTTGTTGAACAGCACGTCGACGCGGCCGAGGCGGGCCACTGCCTCCGCCATGGCGTCCCGCACGGCGGAAGCGTCGGCCACGTCCACTTCCAGATCCAGGACGCCGTCGCGGCTCTGGGCCGGCGCGGCGACGTCGAACGACGCAACCGCGGCGCCCCGCCGGACCATCTCGTCGGCGATCGCACCGCCGATGCCGCGCGACCCCCCGGTGACGATCGCCACCTTGCCGTCGAACTCGCCGGACATCACAGACTCCCCCCGTCAGGGAACTCGGGGCCCTCCTCGAAGCCGGTGCGCAGGGCGGCGGTGGCCTCGGCGTCGAGGATGAAGTCGTCGGCGCCGGCGTCGTGGGTCGCTGCGACGCCGTAGTCCCGCTGCGCGCCTTCGACGCTGATGTAGCCGTCCCGCAGGTCGTCTAGGACGTGCTCGATGCGCCGCGTGAAGGGGTGGCCGTACCCGCCGCCGCCCGGTTGGAAGCAGTCCAGCATCTCCCCCCGGCTGATCGGCATGTTGGTGCAGAACATCCCGACGTTGACCTCGTCGTCGGTGCCGGGGGCGTACATGAACTTGTTGGGCCAGGCGTCGGCGCCGCCGGCGAAGCCCCACGGACCGAACTTCTCGCCGTCGCCGAGATCCGAGAGCACGCCGTCGCCGTGGGTGAGGCACCAGCGGCGAGTGACGCCCAAACCGCCCCGCGACCAGCCGGCCCCGGCGCTGTCGGTCTCCATGCGGTAGCAGTCGAACAGCACCGGGAACAGCCGCTCCTGCAGTTCGACCGGCTGGTTCATGGCGGTGGTGGCGAAGGTGGTCATAGCGGTGGCGTTGTCCTTGCGGGCCGCCCGACCGCCCCAGCCGCCCTCCAGCCACAGGTACATGACGAACTCCCGCTCGTAGCCCGGCCGCGGGTCATAGCCCGCCGTGATCGTGTTGATGAGCCCCGTGGGTCCGGCCATGGAGCGCTCAGGCGCCAGGTGCATGAACGCCTTCAGCACCAGGTCGCACACAGCCGGGTACACGCCGGCGGCGCAGCCCGACACCGGCGCCGGGAACTCCACGCTCAGCAGCAGCCCCGGCGGCAGCACGAAGTCGATGGCCCGGAACACGCCCTGGTTCATGGGGATGTGCGGGAAGATCATCTTCATCGTCACCACGGCGGCGGACAGCGTCACCGACCGGGTCGAGTTGACCGCTCCGAGCGCCGGAGGGCTCGAGCCCGAGAAGTCCATCGTGGCCCGGTCGCCGTGTACCGTCAGCACCATGTGCGCCGACAGCGGCTCGTCGGAGTCGCTCGCGGGATCGCAGTCCAGGAGTGACTCCACCTCGACGGGGCCGTCGGGCAGTTTGGCGAACTCGGCGCGCAGCAGGTCCTCGGAGTACTCGATGAACTCGTCCATGGCGGCCAGGATCATCTCGGTCCCGTAGCGGCGGGCCAGAGCCCGCAGGCGCTGCTCGCCGAGGCGGACCGCGCCGATGGAAGTGAGCAGGTCGCCGCGGGCGGTGTCGGCCATGCGCACGTTGCGCAGGATGAGGTTCGAGACTTCCGGCTGGAAGACGCCCTCGCGCACCACATGGATGGGCGGCACGGCCAGGCCCTCGCCGTAGGAGCTCCGGGAGTTGGAATCGAAAGTGCCCGGCACATGCCCGCCGATGTCGGTCCAGTGCATGGAGTTCTGCACGAAGCCGGCCAGCGAGCCGTCGAAGTAGAACGGCATCACCGCCCGCATGTCGTTGTGGTGCGTGCCACCGATGTACGGGTCGTTGATCAGCACCACGTCGCCGGGCCGGAAGTACTCCTCGGCGTCGGTGCCGATCCAGTCGAGCATGCCCTTGATGGTGAAGGGATGGGTGCCGAGGTGCGCTGCGAGGTCGCGCACGCCCGAGGCGATGAGGTCGCCGTGGCGGTTGCTGATGGTGCCGGAGTAGTCGCCGCCCTCGCTGACCACGAGCGAGAAGGCGGCCCGCATCGTGAGCGCGCTCATCTCGTCGGTGATGCTGCTGAAGGCGCTGTTGAGCACCTGGAAGAGGATCGGGTCTCGTTGGCGCAGACCCACCGGTTCGGTTGGCGAGGTCTCCACGACTCGCAGGCTCATAGGGTTCCCTCCCTCACGCAGACTCTCCCTTCATTCGGATCGGGCCATCTGCAGGTTGCCCAGCTTGTCCACCTCCACCTCCCAGTGCGGCGGCACCCAGGTGGTGGAGTCCTCCTGGGTCAGGACCAGCGGCCCCGAGAGGCGGCTGCCGACATGCAGGCGGCTGCGTTCGGCGAGGCGCGCGGTGACGGTGCCCTCGCGGGTCAGCACCGGGCGCTCGGTGGTGCCCAGCGGCGCCGTCGAGCCGCTGAACGGGATGTGCGGACGCTCGGAGCGGCGGACGCCGCGCACCCGCAGCGCCGAGATCTCCACCGGAATGTCGACGGCCACGGAGTGGAACTGCCGCTCGTACTCCTCGAAGAACAGACCGCGATACTCCTCCTCGAACTGCTCGGACACCGCACCGGTCTCCAGTTCCACCGTCAGCGCCCGCACCTGGCCGAGGTAGCGCAGGTCGATGGAATATTCGAGGCGCTGGCGCTCCGGGGCGACGCCGTCGTCGGTCAGCCGCCCTCTCATCGCCTCGGCCAGCCGGTCGAAGACCTCTTGCAGGCGGGCGCGGTCCGCCTCGGCGAGCTCGCAGATCAGCGCCTCGCCTATGTCGTGGGTGATGTCCACGTACAGGCATCCCAGGCCGGATGTCACACCCGGCGCCAGCGGCACGACGATCCTCCTGATCCCCAGCACGTCGGCCAACTCGGCGGCCATGAGCGGCCCGGCGCCGCCGAAGGGGACAAGGGTGAAGTTGCGGGGGTCCAGACCGCGCTCGACGGTCACGACGCGGATGGAACGCGCCATGTTGTTGTTGCAGATCTCGATGATCCCCAGCGCCGCGTCGGCCACACTCAGCCCGAGTCGGTCGGCGAAGGATTCGACGGCTCGGTGCGCCGCGTCGGTGTCCAGACTGATGCCCCCCGCGAGCCCCACGTCGGCCACGAGGCGCCCCGCCACCAGGTTGGCGTCGGTCACGGTGGCGTCCGTGCCACCCCGCAGGTAGGCGGCCGGACCCGGGTCGGCCCCGGCGCTCTGGGGCCCGACGTGCGGCAGGTGCCCGGCGTCGACCCAGGCGATCGAACCCCCACCGGCGCCGATGGTGACGAGGTCGATGGCCGGGAATCGTGCCGGCTGGCCGAACCGCGGCGAGAACTCGTGCACGATGTCCGCCCGGCCGCCCTGCACAACGGCGATGTCGGCGCTGGTACCGCCGATGTCCAGCGAGATGACCTCTTCCAGACCCTCCGAGGAGGCGAGCACGCCGGCCGCCACGACCCCGCCGGCCACACCCGTGGACGCGGCGACACCCTCGGCGGCCTTGGCTCCGGCGGCGGGACCGGACGTCAGCAGGCGGGCCGGGAAGCGCGAGGCGCTCTCCACGGTCAGCAGCCCTCCCCCGGAGTGCATCACGTACAGGCGGCCGACGAAACCGGCTTGGCGGAGCCGGCTCTCCAGCGCCGTCAGGTAGTCGCTCACCACCGGGGCCAGGTAGGCGTTGAGCACGGCGGTGGAGGTGCGCTCGAACTCGGGGGGTTCCGCCAGCAGAGCCGCGGAGGTGCTGACGAACGCGCCCGGAACCTCGGACCGGACGATCTCCGCCGCCTCGTCCTCGTGGACCGGGTTGACATAGGAGTGCAGGAAGGCGATGGCGAAGGTGCCGACGCCCCGCCGTGCCGCCAGGCGGGCCGCGGCGCGCACCTGCTCGGCGTCCAGGGGGATCACCACATCGCCGGCGTAGTCCAGCCGCTCGGTGATCTCGAAGCGGTTGCGGCGCGCCACGAGCGGCGGCGGCGGGTCCCACTGGATGTCGTAGGGATCGCCCCGGTTGTGGCGGCGCAGCTCGAGCACGTCCCGGAAGCCCCGTGTGGTCAGTAGCGCCGTGGCGGCGCCCCGCTGGGTGATGACCGCGTTCGTGGCGACCGTGGTGCCGTGGGCGATCATCTCGATCTCGGGGACGGCGATGCCGGCGGCGGTGATCGAGTCGAGGACGCCCTGATCGAATGCCGCGGGGGTGGAAGGAACCTTGGCGATGCGCTGCTCCTCGCCGCGCACCGCCACCAGGTCGGTGAATGTCCCGCCCGTGTCGATCCCGACCTGCCAGCCGCCTTGCATGCTTCGAGCCTCCCTGTGGTGCGCTGCACCGCGCCCCGGCGTCAGCGTGAACCTACAACACCGCCGCGGCCTGCTCGAAGTCCGGCATCAGGATTCGGCGGCCGATTCCTCCAAGCGGCGCAGCCGACCGAAGAGACGCTCGCAGGTCTCGTCGCAACAGCGCCGGGTCTCCCCGCCGTCGGGCTCGATGAAGCTCCAGTAGCGGGCGATGAGGAGGTTCCCGCAGACGTCGCAATAGTCGACGGTGGTGTCGTGCCAGTTCTTGTTCAACTCATGCCACGCCATCGCGCATGCTCCTTCGCAACGCCACGGTGGCGGGCTCGTCGACGGCCAAGCCGTCATCCGGAGTGCCGTCGAGAACGACGCCGTAGAGCGATTCGGCGGAGACGCGGCTCACGAACCCCAACTCGACGTCGGCGAGGACCTTCGCGGGGTCGCGCTCCAGCGGGTCGCCGTAGCCACCACCCGACGGTGACGTGATGCGCACCCGGTCTCCCCGGCGCAGGCGGATGTTGGTGAACTTCGAGGGTGAGATCAGCCCGAAGGCGTCCTGGAAGGTCTCGTAGCCGTCGCTGCCCGCCGGAGCCACCTCCAAGGCGGTCCGGCTGCCGTCACGGCCTCCGAACAGCCCCCAGGGGGAGCGCTTCATTCGCTCCGAGAGGGCGCTCACGGTGATCACGTCGCCCGCCACTTCCATGACGCGCCGCACACCGAGCCCGCCCCGGTGCCGCCCGGCACCGCCGGTGTCGTCGTTGAGGCAGTACTCCTCATGCACCCAGGGCCACTTGGTCTCGAAGATCTCCACCGGGGTGTTCCGGCAGTTGGCGTGCGGCACGATCTGGGCGCTGTTGCCGTCGCTGCCGGCCCGCCCGCCCCAGCCCATCCCCTCGAAGTGGTAGTGCGCGTAGTACTCGCCGTTGCGGGGGTCGACCCCGCCGAACAGGAAGTTCAGCGACGTGTTGCCGCTGGCGGCGGCGGCCCTCTCGGGCAGGATCTGGCTGAGGATCTGACCCAGCACCAGTTCCATGATGCGCGGCTGGAACTCCGTCTGGCCGCCGACGCACGGCCCGGGCAGGCGCACGCAGGTGATGGTCCCCGCCGGGGCCACCACCTTGACGGGTCGCACGATGCCGGCGTTGACCGGCACGTCGCGGGCCAGGACGTACAGCAGGCCGTTCAGCGAGGCCGACAAGGTCACGACGTAGGGGGCGTTGATGGGCCCGATGGCCTGCTCATCGGATTTCGAGTAGTCGAAGATCAACTCGTCGCCCTCCACGATGATCCGCGAGCGGATCCAGTAGGAGCGGTCCGATATGCCGTCGTCCTCCATGCAGTCCTCGCCGGTGTAGATGCCGTCGGGGAGGCCGGCGATCTCCGAGCGCATGTACGCCTCGGCGTAGTCGAGGATCTGCTCGAAGGCCTCGTTGAGCCCGTCGGTGCCCCGCTCGGCGATGAGGCCGCCGATCCGCCGCGCCCCCACCCGCAGCGAGCCGACCATGGCGTGCAGGTCGCCCCAGGAGTTGTCCGGCGTGCGGTGGTTGGCGAGCATGATCCGCCAGATGTCCTGCACCGGCTCGCCGCGGTCGAAGAGCTTGGTCGGCGGGATGCGCAGGCCCTCCTGGAAGATGTCGGTGGCCGTCGCGGCGAAGGAACCCGGCGCCATCCCGCCGATCTCGGCGAGGTGGGCGATGTTGCCCACGAAGGCCGCCAATTCGCCGTCGTGGTAGACGGGCGCGACCATCATGTGTTCGGGCAGGTGCGAGCCGCCCCGGTAGGGGTCGTTGTGCACGAAGATGTCGCCGTCGGCGAAGTTCTCCGGGCCCACCTCGCGGATGATCCAGGTGGCGGCGTACAGCGAGGCGCCCAGCATCGCCGGGTTGATCCCCGCCGTGGCGATGAGCCGGCCGCGCCGGTCCAGCACCAGGGTCGAGAAGTCGAGCCCCTCGGAGAAGATCGGCGAGTAGGCGGTGCGCATCATGGCGAAGGCCATCTCGTCGCAGATGTTCCGGACCCGCTTGTAGAGCAGCGTGAGACCCACCCGGTCGATGCCGGCGCCCGGCAGCGGCGTGCCGGTCATGGATGTGCCGGTCATGGTCGGGCCTCGGCGTCGCTGCGGGCGATGATCAGGCACTGGCTCTCGTGCACCGTGGCCCGGAACCCGGGCGGCACCCAGGTCGTGGAGTCCGCCTCCTCGATGACGGCGGGGCCCTCGAGCGTCTCCCCCACCTCCAGGGTGTCGCGATTGGCGATGAGCGCGTCCACCCACTGCCCGGCCGCCGCCAGGACGCGCCGGGTCGCCGGCGTCGTGCCGTCGCCACCGCCGGCGTAGGGGCGGATGAGCACCTCCGGCGCCTCCGAGAGGGCAGTGGCGCCCAGGTAGACCGACTGGATGGGCTGGTCGCGCATCTCGTAGCCGTAGGCGGCTTCGTGGGTGGTGTGGTAGCCGTCGGCGAGTCGCGCCACGAAATCAACCGCCTCGGGGCCGATCGGAACGGCGAGTTCGAAGCTGCGGTCCACGTGGCCGAACTCGGTGCGGATCTCCTGCTCGTAGTTCTGGCCGAGGTAGCGGCAGGCCACGTAGGTCGTGACGTCGACGGGCGCGTCCGGCCGCCGCAGCTGCGACCGCAACTCCGCGACGGTCTCATCGGCGAGACGGCCCAGGGCGCCCGGCAGATCCTCGGACCCCGCGTGGTCCAACCGGCGCACGAGCGTGATCCGCCGGTCCACGCGCTGGTCGGCGATCACGGTGCCGTAGGCGGAGACGAGTCCGGGATTCGGCGGCACGATGACGCGGTTCATCCCCATCCGCCGAGCGATCTCGGTGGCGTGCAGCGGCCCGGCACCGCCGTAGGCCACGAGGTCGAACTCCCGGTAGTCGAGCCCCCGGTCCACGGTGACGAGACGCATGGCGCCGTCCATGTTCTCGATGGAGACCGACACAATGGCCTCCGCGGTGTCCTCCGGCGTCAGCCCGAGACGATCCGCGAGGGGGTCGATGGCGCTGCGGGCCCGATCGGCGTCGAGGTTCATGCGCCCACCGAGGAAGTAGCCGGGGTTCAGGCGCCCCATCACGACGTTGGCGTCGGTCACCGTCGGCGCCTCGCCGCCGAGGCCGTAGCACGCCGGGCCGGGCTCGGCTCCGGCGCTCTCGGGGCCGACCTTCAGCAGGCCGCCGGAGTCGATGGAGGCGATCGACCCCCCGCCGGCGCCGATCGCCGTCACGTCGAGGATCGGCAGCGCCAGCGGCAGCCCGAACTCCACCTCGAACAATCCGGAGAACTGCAACTCGCCGTCCACGATGACGCCCACGTCGGCGCTGGTGCCGCCCATGTCCAGCGTGACCGCCTTGGCGGTGTCCACCGCGCGGGCGAAGTGGGCGCCGGCGATCATCCCCGCGGCGAGACCCGAGAGCACGATCTCCACGGGCTTGGCGGTGGCGTCGGGAATCGCCACGTGGCCGCCGTTGGACCGCAACAGGCCGTGCCAACCGCCCATCTCGAGGGCTTGCAGTTCCCGGAGGAGGTCGCCGGCGAAGTTGGCGACGATCGGCTTGACATAGGCGTCCATGGCGGTCGTGTTGGACCGCTCGTACTCGCGCCAGATGGGCGCCACTTCGCTCGAGATCGAGACGGGCAATCCCCCCAGCGCTTCTTGCAGGGCCGCTGCCAACTCCTGCTCGTGCGTGGGGTTCACGTAGGAGAAGAGCAGGGACACCGCCACCGCCGGCTTGTGGTCATCTGCGGTGATCCGGCGCACCTCGTCGATGACGCGGTCCAACTCCGCGCCGGCGAGCGCCGTGCGCACCGAACCGTCGGCGAGGATCCGCTCGTTGACGCCGACGACCCGGTCGCGCGGCACATAGGGCTCGGCCTTGATCCACTGCAGGTCGTACAGGCCCTGCCGGTCGATGCGCTGGATGTAGAGGACGTCCTCGAATCCGGCGGTCGTGATGAGCACCGTCGGCGCGCCGCGCCGCTGGATGAGGGCGTTCGTGGCGATGGTCGTCCCCATGATGAAGGAGTCGACCTCGCCCCGCGGATCCACCCCGGACCGCTTCAGGGCGTCGAAGGTGGCCCTTGCCGGCTCGGCCGGCGTGGAGGCGACCTTCTGGAGGCGCACCTCACCGCCCGGCCCGACGGCGACCAGGTCCGTGAACGTCCCGCCGGTGTCGACGCCGATCCGCCAGGCGCCGTTCGGGCCCCCGGTCACGCCCGCCCTCGGCCAGCGGCGCTCATTCGCCCTAGTGCTCCGGAATGGCGGCCCGAGCGTGCAGCCCGCCGTCCACCGAGATGACCGTGCCGCTCACGAACGTGGAGTCGCGCGAGCAGAGGAAGGAGACCACCCCGGCGACCTCCTCGGGCGTCCCGACCCGCTCGAGGGCGTGCGAGAGCCCGAGCAGCACCTGGCGCTCGGGCGGGTGCGACGTCTCGAACATGTCGGTGCGGATGTAGCCCGGCGCGATCGCGTTGACCCGAACCCCCGCCGAGCCCAACTCGAGGGCCAGCCCGCGGGTGAGATGGTTGAGCGCGCCCTTGGCGGCCAGGTAGCTGATGATCGTCTTGCAGGCGACGAGCCCCATGACCGAACTGACGTTGACCACCGAGGCGTCGCCACCGGGGCCGCCGGCCGCCGCCCGGAGCGCCGGCTCGAGGGCGCGCACCAGCTCGAAGGCGGCGCGCACGTTGATCTCCATGACGTCGTCCCAGTCAGCGCCGCCGAAGTCGGCGATGTCGCCGACGCGCACGATGCCGGCGTTGTTGACCAGCGCGTGTATCGCCGGGTGGGCCGCGGCCAAGTCCTCACAGACCGCCGCCAGCTGCTCACGATCCGTGAGGTCGCAGACGACGACCTCCGCCTCCCCGCCCCCGGCACGGATCTCGTCGCGAATGCCACCGAGCAGGTCCGCCTTCGTCGCCAACAGTGAGACACCGAACCCGTCTGATGCCAGACGGCGGGCGACGGCGGCGCCGATCCCCCGGCTCGCCCCCGTCACGACGGCCCAGCGTTGATCGCTTTGCACCGCTTCCCTCCCCCGAGTCGACCCCACAGGCCGCGAAGATCGTAGCGGCAGGCCGCTGGTGCGCCGAAGTGGGCGAACCAACAAGCCACCGCGGCCGCAATACCACGTCCGGGACGGCACGTGTTGCGCGCCCTGTGGAAATTGTCCCCAAGTTGGGAACAAGTGGTGGACAATCTGCGGTTCTGTATCGGATGCGAAACCAGTCAGCCGTTGCGCCGCGGAAAAAATCGATAATCTTCCGCCCGTGCCCGAGTCGCTCGACACTCTCGTGCTCGGACAGCGGATCCGGTACGAGCGGCGCCGGAAAGGGCTGACTCTCGCGGCGCTGGGCGAACTCGTGGGCCGCCCCGCTCCCTATCTCTCGCAACTCGAGAACGGCCGGATCGAGCCGCGCCTGTCGCTGCTGGGTGACCTGGCCGAGGCCCTGGGGTGCAGCGCGGGCGACCTGCTGAACGGCGAGGCGCCGACCCGACGAGCCGACTTGGAGGTCCGGCTCGCCCGCATCCAGCAGACCGACGCCTACCGATCGCTGAGGCTGCCCGAGTTGAAGGCCACGGCCCGGCTCCCCGACGCCGCCCTCGAGCATCTCCTGGCACTGCACGACGCCTGGCGTGACGGCTCAGAGGGCCGCTCCGCCGCCACCGGAGGCCCCGCGGTGGATCCGGTGCGGCGGGCGAACATCGTGCTGCGGGCGCAGATGCGTGCCCGCGACAACTACTACGGGGAGATCGAAGAGGTTGCGAACGCAGTCCTCAGGGCCGCCTCCTACCCCGGTGCCGGCCCGGTGTCCGAGCGCATCCTGCTGGACCTCGCCGATCACCTGGGCTACCGGATCGACCGGGTGCGCGACATCCCCCGCTCGACCAGGTCGGTCACCGACCTGCGCCGCCGGGTGATCTACATCCCCCAGCGCGACGAGTTGCCGACGCGCGCCGCCCGGTCGGTGGTGCTGTCCACCCTCGGCCATTTCGCGCTCGACCACTCCGACCCCGAGACCATCGAGGACTACCTGCGCCAGCGGGTGGAGTCCAACTACTTCGCCGGTGCGGTGCTGGCGCCCCAGAGCCCGGCGGTGTCACTGCTTCAGGAGGCCGCCGGCGAGGGCGACATCGCCACCCAGGACCTCAAGGACGTCTTCTACGTGTCCTACGAGATGGCCGCCCACCGGCTCACGAACCTCGCCACCGAGCATCTCGGAATCCCGATGCACTTCATGCGGGCCGATGAGGAGGGGCTCATCTCCAAGGCCTACGAGAACGACAACGTGCCGTTCCCGACCGCGCCGGACGGGAGCCTCGAGGGTGTGCGTGTCCCGACCTCGTGGGCGCCGCGCCAGGTGTTCCACTCCGCCGACACCTACGCCACGTACGCCCAGTACACCGAGACGGACGCCGGCGACTACTTCTGCGTCACCCAGGTGGACACCACCCGCGATCACGGCCACACCGTGACCGTCGGCACGACCGCAGCCCATGCCGGGCGCTTCCGGGGCAGCGGCACCGCGCGCCGCATCGTCTCTCCGCAGGCGACCCGCACCCCCGGCCCCGGCGCCGGCGACGGGCCCCCGAGCGATCGCAGGGTGTGGGCCTCGGCTCGCGACCGCGAGTTCGTTCTGGGCCCGCTGACCTCGCCCGACGGCGCCCTGGCGCCCTCGCCGGGCGTCTCCATGAGCGAGGTCCACGCCTTCCTGGATCGCCACCGCGGCGACGACAGGTAGCCCTCCGGTCAGGTTCTCCGCTCGCCCCGCACGGACCGGGGCGCGCAGCGGGCCGACGGGCCGCCTTGCGCGTTCGGGGCGTGCCCCGCACCGACAGCGCGGACAGATCAGGGCGCCCCCGCCAGACGCCAGCGGTTGAGCGGACTTCTACGGGACGGCTCGGTCTGTTCGATCTCTCCGGCCTTCTCGAGCCGGCGCAGGTGTTTGAGCGCTCCCTGCGGGGTCATGGCGAGAGCCTCAGCGAGCGTCCTCGTTGGAAGCGGACCGCCGGTCAACAAGTCCCGGATACGGTCACACGGGTCGGTCGCCGCTTCGCCACTTGAAGGAGGGGGCGGCATTCTGCCGGTCGCCGACATCTGCGCGCGGCGCCAGGGCTCGGTCTCGTCGCCGTCGGGTTCGGGCTGCGGAAAATGCGGGTCCGCGTAGCCCGCAGACCGGATGGTCATCGTCGTCTCACTGATTCGGTCGGCCAGTTCGGGGGCCCCGGTGCCGGCGGCGCGGAGTTCGCGAGCGATGGCCACAAGCCCCGACCCGCGGTTCTCACAGACCGTGCGGTTCGTGCGAGGGATCTCGACGTCCTCGAGGAGTTTCGCCAGATACGAGTTGCGTGACGAGCTCTGCGGCTCGGCGAACAGGCGCGCACGGTTGACGTCGCCGTGGAAACCGCCGGGGTTGGTGACCTCGAGACGGTCGGGGTAGGCCTCGATGCGTACCTGGGATCCGTGGGCGAGAGGGTGGTAGTCGCGGTGGAGCAGGGCGTTGACGACGATTTCCCGCACCACCTCGTCCGGATACTCCCAGACGTCCTGACGGCCTTCACCGGAGACGACTGCCCGTCGCGTGCTGTTCCGTCGCACTGCGGCCTGCACCGCGGCGACCATTACAGGGATCGGGCCGTCGATCGATTCGTTGTCGAGGAACCGGGTGCCGTCGCCGAATGGGTCGCCGTTGATCGTCGGGAACGCAACGTACGTGACGTTCAGTTGCGGCAGGAACTGCTGCGGGTAGCGCCCGAGCGACATCAGGCCGGCCAAGGTGACGGAAGGCTCGGGGCCGTCGCCCACGAGGATGCGGAGCATGCGAAGGATCTCTTCGTCGTCAGCGTCTCTCAGTGCGCGTCCCCGTCGCCTGCGCATGCGAGTGAGCAGCGAGGCGAGCAGATCGTGATCCAAATCCGAACGTCGCGCACCGTCGACGACTGCGACATCGTCCAGCGGCTGCCCGCGCCCCGTCATCAGCACATGGAATTCATAGGTACTCAGCCGGCGGTCGCCGTCGTGGGTTCGGGTGTACGTTCCACCCTCAAGGCCGCGGTTCTTGACGTAGCAGGGTTTGCGACCCGCGGGCAGCTCGTCCACCAGCGCTGCCACCACCGGACTGCCGTCGACCTGCGCCATGTCGATGTCGGAGCGAATCGGCGGCTCGAGGTCTTCGGCGCAGGTCGAGGCGAGGTCATCGGCCAACCTGGCGGCATCCACGGGCACCGGGCGGAAGTCACCGTCGCTCAACCCCAGGATCACCACACCACCCTGCGTGTTGGCGAAGGCACACACGGAGTTGCGGACCGAACGCGGCAGTCCGCCTGCCGCCGCCTTGATCTCAACGCCGCGCAGGTCGGTGCCCGCCCCGCGAGCGCGCTGCACCGCTTCGTCAACCCAACCCTGGAGTTCGACGGGCGGACCGTCGCCGAACGCCCTCAAAGGTGTCATTCCCACGGGCACAACGTTAGCGGGTTGTGAGACTTGAAACTCAGTTGTAAGTCTCACAACTATCGGTTGTGAGACTCAAAACCGGGTCATAAGCCGGTCACTGCCCCGCTGGTCGCTCATCTGCACGGCTCAACGCCGGCAATTGCAGCACGGTCGCCTGCCGCAGACAGGCTCGAGGTCTCCCCAAGCCGGTCCAAGAGTCAAGCCGATGCCGGGACGCGAGCCCGACACGCGGGTTAGGCTTGCTCCCGCTCCGTCGAACCGTCGGCGCCTTGCCAGTGCCGCAGCGCCGCAAGCCGGCCAAGGCATCAGCCGATCCACGGCGACCACATGATCACGACCCCGACCCCCGTCAGATGACACGACCCGACAACCTCGAGCAGGCCTTCGCCGAGGTGGAGCGAGAAGCCACCGCGGCTCTCGACTGCACCAAGAAGCTGCAGAGCCTGCTCCGACAACTCCACAAGAGTTCCCGGGAGGGGAACGTGGCCGCACTGAAGCGAGCGCAGGGCGGGCTCCTCGATGCGGCGACCGAACTGACCGGCGCTATCGCGGGCGCGGCCGACTCCTGGCCGTTCGGCGGCGAGGAGGACGTCGAGTATCTCAGGCAGGGCTACGCGGCCGAGTTGCGGCGTGTGGCCGCCGAGCACGACCTCACCATCCACGAGGGCGACGCGCAGCTGATCTGTCATCCCTCGACGGTGCGAATCCTCCCAGGTGAGCGAGCCGTCCGCATCGACAGGAAGAAGGTCTCGACGATCAGGCCGTCTCACTTGGTCGCGCTGCTCCGGGAGAACCAGAAGAGGCCCGCCCGCTCCCGCCCCGAGCCGTTCCTGAAAGCACTCCACGATGTGTACACCGAGTTGACACCCAAGCCGCCCCGCGGTGCGGCCGCCCCCGCAGCCGGCCCCGTGATCCCTCTCGAGCGGATCTACAAACTCCTTGTCTCGCTGCCGGGCAGCCGGCGCGACTACACGCGCACCGATTTCGCTCGGGACATCTATCAGCTCGAAACCGCCGGCGTCACCGCGACGAAGTCGGGGGCAAGGGTCTCGTTCCCCGCCTCCACCGGCACCCGCGGCCCCAAGGGCCTGTTCACGTTCGTCGGCCCGGACGGCCGTGAAGTGAAGTACTACGCCATCCGCTTCGCCACGCAGGCCGACTGATGGAGAACACGATCGGCCTCCGGCAGTGGTTCGAGGTCATCGACACTGAGTACCTGTCGACGTTCATCCCCCAAGGCGGCGCCTCGGTCAAGTTCGCCGTCACACCGGAGCACTTGGACCCTGCCCTCTATGGGACGATCGAGGCCCGCTGCGCGGCACTGGACCATCTCGTCGTGCGCTTGGACGCGCGGACCATGCGCGCCCACATGCCGCAGGATCTCTTCTTCGAGATGGCGCGCCAGCTCGACTGGCGGACGCTGGCACGGCGTTCGATTCTTGTACTGGCCTCCCAAGAGGGATATGCGGTGGAGGGAATCGACCCGAAAGCATCTGGGGTTTACGAGGCGATAGCGGAAGCCAACAATCACTCACCCGGCTCGGTGCGCCAGGATCTCCGGCCCGAGCTACAGCGCCACATCCGCTTCGACGCCGCCATGGCCAAGGACTTCCGCGTGTGCATGAGCCATCTCTGTCTGCGGGAGTTCGTCCGCCACGAGTACACCGCACAGCCGTTGTTGGACTGGTTGACCGGTGAGAACCTACGCATCAGTGCGGTCAAAGATTTCTCCATCGCCGGAGGAATCAACCGCACCACCGCCCGCTATTTCATCGAGTCGTCCCTGCATTGGATCCGCAAAGCGGGATTCGCAGGCACGGTGGTCCTGTTCGACAATCGCCGGGTCACGCTCTCCCGCAACCCCAAGGACGGGAACCGGTACTACACGAGAGCGATGGCTCTTGATCATTACGAGTTGCTGAGGGAGTTCGTCGACGGCGTGGACCGTCTGAGCGGCGCTCTCATGCTGGTCGTGACAAGCAAGGAGTTTCTCAACCCATCCGAGGAACGCCGATCGCGCGGCTACGGGATCTATCAGGCACTCCGAACCCGCGTCATGGACGACGTGCGTGACTCGAAAAGAGCGAATCCGGTGGCGTCGCTGGTCGAGCTGTCAGAGGAGATCGACCATGACTCCTGACGCCGCCGATTACGATCCGCTCGAATGCCGCCGCGCCCTCGAGGCTCTCCGCAGCGGCGTGCCGAACAGGAACGCCGTGGCGATCCTGGGATGTCACCAGCCCGCGATCCAACGCCGCTTCGATGAGATGCTCACCGCCGCGGCCAGCACGGGCGACTCCGGCGGCAACGGCGGGGGGATGCTGGTCTCCGGCGACTTCGGTGCGGGAAAGTCCCACCTGCTCGCCCACCTCGAGCACGAGGCGCTGGCTCAGGGGTTCGTCTGCAGCACCGTGGCGGTCAGCAAGGAGACCCCCCTCTACAACCTGGACAAGGTGTTCAAGTCGGCGGTCGAGAACAGCCGCATGCCCGAACGCCGCGGGCGATTGATCGAGGAACTGGGGCAGGCGCTCGACACGCGATCCGAGCGGTATTCCGACTTCTTCCGCTGGTCGGACAGCGCCGCAAGCGGTCTCAACCCGATATTCCCGGCCAGCCTCCTCGTGTACGAACGCTCGGATGACCCCGAGCTGAGTAGGGAGATCGAGGACTTCTGGGCCGGGGATCGACTCCTCAAGTCAAGAGTCAATGCCGGCCTCAGAGAGATCGGCCAACTCGCGAACTATTCCTTCCGAGCAGCGAAGGCAGCGGAACTACCCCCGCAGCGACTGCAGTTCTTGGCGCAGCTCATCAGGGCCACGGGCCACAAGGGCTGGGTGGTTCTGCTCGACGAGATCGAACTGGTCGGCCAGTATTCGATCCTGCAGCGGGCAAGATCGTATTCCGAGTTGGCCCGCTGGTTCGGACGCGTGGCGGGCCAGTCACACCCGGGACTCGCGGTCGTGGCGACGGTCACCGATGACTTCGCGCTGAAGATCATCAGCCCCGACGGCACCAAGAAGGACCGTGACTACGTCGCAGCGAGGCTGGCGAGCCGGTACCAGCACCTGACCGGCCCGGCCGAGACCGGCATGGACACGCTCGAACGTGGAGCCGTGCCTCTGACCGAACCGAGCGATGACGACGTTGCCGCGACACTCGAGACCCTGCGGCGGCTCTACAGCAGGGCGTACGGCTGGAACGCGTCCGACCTGCCGCCGGCGCGCCGCGGCGCCGGCGAGCAGAACCGCATGCGCTACCGGGTGCGGGCCGCGATCAGCGAATGGGATCTCCGTCGGCTCTACCCCGAGTACAAGCCGGAGATCGTGGAGGAGGAGTTCCGGCACAGTTACGAGGAGGATCCGGACCTGCAACGGGAATCGCCGGCGGGCGAGGAGGGCGATCCGACGAGAACCGCCGATGACGAGGATACCGTCGACCCGGGCCGCGAGTCGCCGGAGGTCGAGGAGGGCGACACCACGGACAGGGCGGGTCACGGGGAGAGCATCGAGCCCGGGCGGGAGTCGCTTTCCGAAGCCGACGCCCCCGTGGCCGGTGACTCAACCGCCGGCCCGCCTGCACCCCCCGGCGCAGCGATCGCTCCCGCCTGATCTCGGCCTTGCCGATCCCCTTCGACAATCCCGGCGAGGTCCCCGCGCCCGCCGATGTCATCGCCTGGATCCGTGTCATTGAGGAACCCGGCGGCGGAGTGCTCGCCGCGCTGTTCGCGACCTCGGTCGAGGGTGAGCCGTTGGGCTTCTGTTTCACAGGCGTCGGCCTCGGCGGCGAGCGCCACGGGACCGTAGACTCTGACGCAGTCCCCTCGGCCCTCAAGATTCTGCTGCGATCCGCGGCGACCTCACCGGCGCTTCTCCTTGGACGGGCCGACGAAGTCCCGACAGCCCTCCTTGACTCGGTTGCACGGATCCGCGTCCCGTTCTGCCTGTTGGGATCGACCGACCGCCGACACGCCCCCGACGACGTCGCAGCCGACGGTGCCGGGATCTGGGTAGGGGCGCCGCCGTCGGGCGAAGCCGGCGCAAGACGGCTGCTTGAGACGGTCCTGGCGCCAGCCGACCCGACTGAGCCGCTCGAGCGGGCCGCCAAGGGTCTGAGCGAGGCGTTCGACGACCCCCAGGTTCGCGCTTTGGCGGCATTGCCTGGACTTGCCGCCGTGGTCAGCCTCCTCCCGGACGCCGAAGGCCACCAAACCCGCTCGTGGCCAGGGCTCGACGCCGGGCGGCCACTGCCTCACGATCGTGAACGCCGCGACGGCGAACCGGCTCGGGTCGATCCGATCACGGGGGCACCGCCGGCGCTGGCGGACCGCCTGTGGGGCATCCTGCGGGCACCTGCGGCACATAGGGGTCACCCTGAGCATCTGGATTGGAGCGGCGACTTGATGCCTTTCCAGCGGGACGGGGTGGGCGCGCTCATGGCGAACAGCCGC
This sequence comes from bacterium, assembly GCA_026708055.1. NCBI lineage: Bacteria > bacterium. The sequence continues at coordinate 92,449 of JAPOVS010000040.1, forward strand.
CTGCTGCTGGCCGACGACATGGGGCTCGGCAAGACGGTGCAAGCCATCGCCGCGATTCGGATCCTGCGCGCCCGCCGCGAACTGGGCCCCTGCCTGGTCGTCGCGCCAGCCAGTGTTCTGGATCAGTGGCGTCGGGAGATCTCCCGCTGGGCGCCCGAACTCTCCGCCATCATCATCCGGGGCTCGGCTGCCGACCGGGAGTGGCAATGGGCCGCACGACCCGACGTGACCCTCGTCGGGTATGAGAGCCTGCGAGCCGACTTCGACGGCCAACTGAGCCGACGGGTCTGGGGTCTTGTCGTCGCGGACGAAGCCCAGCGCGTCAAGAACCGGAACGAAACCAGTGACATCCTCAAACAGTTGCCACGACGCCGCTCCTGGGCCCTGACCGGCACGCCGATCGAGAACGACGAAGAGGAGCTGGCTTCGATCCTGGAGTTCGTCGACCACGACGAGCAAGGCGACCGCAGGCAGTACCGGCCCGGCCACGAGTTGCGGGAGCGCCACAGGGAACTGCAACTCCGCCGCAAGAAGGATGACGTCCTGGAGGATCTGCCGCCGAAACTGGTGGCGAAGGTTCCCATCGAACTGAACGCCGCGCAGCGCCGGAGCTACGAGGTGGCCGAGCAGGAGGGAATCGTCTACCTGAAGTCCCTCGGCACCGAGGTGGGCGTCCAGCATGTACTCGAACTCATCACGCGCCTCAAGCAGATCTGCAACGCCGATCCCCGGACCGGCGAGTCGAGCAAGCTCGCCGACATCAGGGATCGATTGGATCAGCTGGTCGCCCAAGGCCACAAGGCCCTGGTCTTCTCCCAGTACACCGGCGAGGGCTTCGGTGTGGCGTTGGCGACAAAGTATCTGCGCGGCTTCGCACCGTTGGTCATCTCCGGGGAGGTGGCGCCGGAAGACCGGGCCGGCGTCATCGAACGGTTCAGGACCCGCCCCGAGCACAAGGTGCTGATCCTGTCGCTACGAGTGGGGGGCCTCGGCCTCAACCTGCAGAATGCCTCATACGTCTTCCACCTGGACCGCTGGTGGAATCCCGCGACTGAGCGTCAGGCCGAGGACCGGGCGCACCGCTTGGGCCAAACGGTCAAGGTGAACGTGATCAAATACTCCTGCGCCGGCACGATCGAGGAGCGCATCGACCGGATCCTGGAGTCCAAGCAGGAACTGTTCGCACAGCTGGTCGACGACGTGTCGCTGGACTTGTCGACCCGGATGACCTCGGGGGAGCTCTTCGGACTGTTCGACCTGTAGCACGGAGCAGGCAGACCGAGTGCCCAAGCGTGATATCGGTTGATCGGCAGTGCCGTCGAGGCCGCGCGCAACGGCACGGCCCGCTCCAGGCGGCGGCCGAGCAGTGCGGCGTACCGGCTCCGTCGCCATCCCGGCAGAGGCCGGAATCCACCCTTCAGCTGGTTGATCCGCGTCTGCGGTGGATTGCCCGCCCGTGCGTCACAGATCGAACTCGTCGTTGAGTGGCGAGTCCACGATCATGACGTCGCGCAGGAACACCGGCGGCCGAGTGGGGTCGAAGACCTTGATCCGCACCGCGCTGGTGGGGCGGCGGTTCTCGGGCGTGCCGTAGACGTAGTTCTCCGCGGCGAGGCCGTCGAGATCCACCTCCCCGAGCTGCGCCAGGGCGTTGCGGATGCCCTCCCGGCTGAAGTCGCCCAGCTCGGCGGCTTTCTCCAGCAGGGCGTGCACGGAGATCTGCAGGAAGTAGCCCGAGAGTATGAACGTGCTGATGCTGCCGCTCCCGTAGCGCTCGAACCGCTCGTGGAACTTGGCGATACCCGGAACCGACGTGTCGGTGTACTCGGGTGAGTCGAGTGCGACGTAGTACTTGGCGTACAGATCAGGGGCGCCGGCTGCGAAGAGGTTGAGGTACGTCGGCAGCAGGCCCAGCCAGACCGGGTCGAGCCCCTGGCTGGCGGCCTCGGCCAACATGGCGTGCTGCTCGGTGGGGACGGTGATGGCGAAGATCACCGTGCAGCCGGCGTCGGCGAACGCCGCCACCTGCGCCGTGAACGCCCGGTCGCCCCTGTTGATGGTCTGGGTCTCGGCCAGGGAGAACCCCAGGCGGTCGGCGGCGAACTCCACGCCCCGCAGGGAGTCCCTACCGTACTTGTCGTTGACGTAGACCGCGCAGTACACGTCCGACGGGCTCGCCAGACCCGAGTGGTTGACGTACCAGTCGGCCAGGTTGATGGCCTCGTACTCGTAGGCGGCGCCGCTGGGCATCAGCAGCGGCTCGCGCGCCCAGGCACCCGCCAGGGAGCCCGGCACGGCCACGATGCCGTCCTCGCTCAGGAACTCCAGCAGCGCCTGAACCGGCGGCGTGGAGAGCACCTCGGCGAACATCACCACGTCGTCCTTGAGCCGCTGGTACTCCTGCACCGTCTGGCCCTCGGAGTCCTTGGTGTCGCCGACGGCCAGCTCCACCCGGTACTTGCCGGCAATGCCGCCCAGCTCGTCGTTCACCCAGTCCCAGTAGAGCTGTGAGCCGGCCAGCAATGGGCCGCCGATGATGGCCAGCGGCCCGGATTGGTCGACCAGGTAGCCGAGCGTGAGAGTCTCGCCGTCGAAGCCGGCCGTCGGCTGCGGCACCGGCGGGGGTGCCGGCGGCGCCTCGGGCGGGGGCGGTGGGGGCTCGGGAGCCGGGGCCGCATCGTCAGCTGCCGGGGCGGGTGCAGGCTCCGGAGGCGGCGGCGGGGGATCCTCACCGGCAGGCGCCGGAGCGGGTTCGGGCGGTGGCGGCGGGGCAGCCGCGTCGTCAGCTGCCGGGGCGGGTGCAGGCTCCGGAGGCGGCGGCGGGGGATCCTCACCGGCAGGCGCCGGAGCGGGTTCGGGCGGTGGCGGCGATTCGGACGGCGCCGGAGCGGGTTCGGGCGGTGGCGGCACGGCTGTTGTGCCGTCCTCACCGCCGCATGCGGCGGCCAGCAGCAGGATGACCGCGATGAGCGCCACCCAGCGGGACCTCGAGGTCAACCGCCGCCTCAATTCGAGCCTGCGTACGGTGCGAGCCTGCTTCATGGCCATCTCCTCGTGGCTCCCCGGCGGATGCGCGGCCCCGACATCGCTGTGCGCTGCCCGGCGGCGGCAGCAACCCGACCCCCGATTGCCGGCCATCCTATCCAGCGTCCGGCAGTGCCTCCGGGCAGCGCACTGCCGCGGCGCGGAGCCGCTCCCCGCAGCGGCGCATCCGCTCGACTCAGTGACTCTCCTCATCAGCCCGCTGCGGCAGCACGGCAACCCGCGACCGCCCGGCGCGGCGGATCCGCAGCGACCGCACGACGCCGGCGATGCCCCGGGGCTGGAACAGCAGGGTCAGCACCAGCAGCAGGCCGAACAGCGCTTCGCTGAACGACGAGGTGCTGAACAGCGGCTCGGCCGCCACGGTGTCGGACACGAGCGGCCGACCGAGGCCAGGGACGGTCACATCCAGGTAGCTCACGAACTCCTTCACCAACTCCGGCAGCGGCCCCAGCAGCAGCGCGCCCACGACGGCCCCGTAGACGGTGCCCATGCCGCCGACGATGATGATGGCCACGAAGCGGATCGACAGGAAGAGTTCGGCCAGAGGCTCGTTGGGGGTGATGAAGCGCAGGCCCACCGCGTAGACGGCGCCGGCCACCGAGGCCAAGGCGCTGGAGATAGCGAAGGCGGCGATCTTGTAGCGGGCGTTGCTGACCCCGATCACCTCGGCGGCCAGGTCGCGGTCCCGGATGGCCTGCATGGCCCGGCCTGGGCGGCTGCGGACCAGATTCCGCACCACCAGAGCGCTGATCCCCACCAGGATCCACGACAGGTAGAACAGCCCCTGTTGGCGGTCCAGCCGCTGGCCGAAAGCGCTCATGTCCCCGAAGTCCAGGCCGCCGAGCGCCAGCGGCGCCTTGTTGGTGGAGATCCCGTCGAAGCCGCCCGTGAAGCCTTCCCAGTTGCGGGCGACGTGAGTCACGACGAAGATCAGCGCCAGCGTCACGACCACGAGGTAGTTGCCCTTGAATCGCAGGGCGAACGGGCCCACCAGCGCCCCGATGACGGCCCCGGTGGCGGCCGCCAGGGCCAGCCAGGCAGGAAGCGGCCAGCCCCAGCCGGCGCCGAAGAAGGCCACCAGGTAGCCGCCCACCGTCAGGAACGCCGCATGGCCCAGCGACACCTGGCCGCAGAAGCCGGTCAGCAGGCTGAGCCCCAGCGCAGCCACCGCGAAGGTGCCGGCGTTGCCCAGCACCGTGATCCAGAACGGGTCGTCGAGCACCAGCGGGCAGATCACCACCCCCGCCACGATCGCCGCCGCCAGCAGCTTGGACCCCGCGCCGGGCAGCAGCGGGTTGACCGCGGTCGCCGACGCGACCGCTGGGCGCGCCGGATCCACCGGCGGCAGCATGCGACGCAGGAATCCCGCGCTCATACCCGCTCCACCCGCCGGGTTCCCAGCAGTCCCTCGGGGCGCCACAGCAGCACCAGAACCATCAGCACGTAGGGAACGACCACCTCCACGTTCGACCCCAGCCAGGAGACGTCCAGGTAACCCTGGGACATGATCTCGGCCAGGCCGATCAGCACGCCGCCGAGCACGGCACCGCCCGCGGAGTCCAGCCCGCCCAGGATCATGGCGGGGAACGCGGCCAGAGCGACGAAGCCGATGGCCGGCGAGAGGGCGCCGCCGCCGCGGCTGACCAGCATGACGCCGGCCACCGGCGCCACCGCCGCGGCGACGGCCCACGAGACCGCGAACGAGCGCGCCACCGAGATGCCCTGCGCCGCGGCCGCCTCCTGGTCCAGGGCGGTGGCACGCATACCGAGGCCGGTACGGGAGTACCGGAAGAACACGAAGAACGCCAACAGCAGCACCGCGCCCGACACCATGGTCCAGAGATCGGCGTGCCGGAGCGTGACGTTGCCGAGCTGGCTGCGCCCATTGCCCCACGGGACCTCCAGCACCAGCCCCGGGCTGGTCCAGACAGAGCGCACAACCTGCTCGATGATCAGCAGGAGACCCAGGGTGATCAGCACCACGGTGAAGGTGGGCTTGCCCACCATGGGCCGGATCACCAGCCGCTCCAGGAACATCCCGACGGCGGCCATGGCGATCATGACCAGCACCAGCGCCAGCCAGAATGGCAGACCCCAGTCGGTGCCGAACTGGTACACCATGTAGGCGCCGAGGGTTACGAAGCCTCCCTGGGCGAAGTTGAAGGCGCCGCTCGCCTTGTAGATCACGACGAAACCCAGCGCCACCAGGGCGTAGATGCCGCCGAGAGCGACGCCGGAGAGCAGCAGCTGCAGGAACTTGTCCATCAACGCTCCCCACCGGTCCCGTTCGTACCGGCGGCGCCGAGGTAGGCCTCCACCACCGCGGGATGGTTCGCCACCTCGGTGGGGGCGCCGGAGGCGATCACGGCGCCGAAGTTCATGGCCACTACCCGGTCGGCCACCTCCAGCACCAGGTGCATGTGGTGCTCCACCAGCAGCATGGTGAGTCCCATCTCGGCCCGGATGCCGCTCAGCAGCGCGCCGGCCTCGCTGCGTTCGGCCCGGGTCATGCCCGCCACCGGCTCGTCGAGCATCAACAGCCGCGGCTCTGCGGCCAGGGCACGGCCGATCTCGACGCGCTTCTGCACGCCGTAGGGCAGCAGACCCACCGGGCGACCCACATAGGGGCCGAGGCCGAGGAAGTCCACCAGTTCGGCACAGTGCTTGCGGTGCCGGATCTCCTCGCGGCGCGCCCGGCCGAGCCACACCGCACCCGCCAGCAGACCCGTTCGCATGAGCGTGTGGCGACCGAGCATGAGGTTGTCGACGATGTCGAGGTTCTCGAACAGCGCCAGGTTCTGGAAGGTGCGGGCGACGCCTCCCGCGGCGATGCGAGAGGGACGCATGCCGACCAGGTCGGCCCCCTCGAAGAGCAAGGCGCCCTGCTCGGGTCGGTACACACCGCTGATGCAGTTGAACAGCGAGGTCTTGCCGGCCCCGTTGGGGCCGATCAGCGCCACGAGCTCGCCGGGGCGCACGCTGAACGACACGTCATCCAGCGCCCGGAGCCCCCCGAAGGAAAGGCTCACGCCGTCGACGCGCAGCATCGGCGTGACGAGGGCGGGCGGGGTCACCTCGGCCGGTCCTCGCCGCTCCCCTCCCGGTGGCGCCGCGTCTCCGTCGGCTGCGGTGGCCTCAGCCATCACCCAGGTAGAGCTTCTGCACTTCGGGGTCGTCGCGCAGCACTGCGGCCGGCCCGCCCATCGCCACCCGCCCGGCCTGCAGTACGTAGGCGAACTCGGAGATCGACAGCGCCATCGCGGCGTTCTGCTCCACCAGCAGGACGGTGGTCCCGGCCGCACCCACCGCGCTGATCCGCGCCGCGATCTGTTCGGTGATGCGCGGCGCCAGGCCGAGCGACGGCTCGTCCAGCAACAGCAGGTTCGGTGAGCTCATCAATGCCCGCCCGATGGCCAGCATCTGCTGCTCACCGCCCGACAGGTAGCCGGCCTGGTAGCCGCGCCGGCGGGCCAGTTGCGGGAACGCCTCGAAGATCTCCCGGGTCACCGCCGCCACTTGCCGGCGGTCTCGTACCGTGACCGCACCCGCCCGCAGGTTCTCCTCCACGGTCAACTCGGCGAAGATCCGCCGCCCCTCCATCACCTGCGCCATCCCGCGCCGCACCAGGGCGGTCGCGTTGGCGCGCCCCACCGGCTTCCCCTCGAGCAGTACCTCGCCGCCGGTCACACGGCCGTGGTGGAACGGCAGCAGCCCGGTGAGCGCGCGCAGCAGGGTCGTCTTCCCGGCGCCGTTGGGTCCCAGCAGGGCCACGACCGCACCGGCCGGAACCTCGATGTCCACGCCGTGGAGGACCGTCAGGGCGGGGCCGTAGCGCACGCTGAGGCCGCGAACCTCCAGCACCGGCGTCGCTGATCGGTCCCCCACCATCGCAGGGCACCGTACCAGCGCGCGCCCCGGCGGCCGGGCACCACCGTGCAGCGGGGCACGCGCCTATCGTTCACCCCGCAGGTGGGCGCGCCACGCTAGCCTGATACGAACAACCGTTCTGACCTTACCGTTCTGACCTTGGAGCATTCTGCCGGGACCTCGCCCGGCCGGATGCCGCCGCCGGATCCCGAGGAGCCACCGACTCGACGTGACCGCCGTCAACACCGACACGCCCGATCCCGGCGCCGCTCCCGCCGGTGTGATGGACGGCTTCCACCCCGCTGTCCGGGCCTGGTTCTGCGGGCGCTTCCCCGGCGGCCCGACGGCGGCTCAGGTGGGCGCCTGGCCGGCCATCCGTGCCGGCGCCGACACGCTGGTGAGCGCACCGACCGGCTCAGGCAAGACTCTGGCGGCGTTCCTCGTGGCCATCGACGCCCTTTGGCAAGCGCACGAGCGGGGCGAGCCGGTCGCCGGGCAGGCCCAGGTGGTCTATGTCTCGCCCCTGAAGGCCCTGGCCACCGACATCGCCGAGAACCTCACGGGACCGCTCGCTGAGATCGAACGGATCGGCCGGGACATGGGCTTCGAGCCCCCGCCGCTGCGCGTCGCCGTCCGCTCCGGCGACACCACGCAGTCGGCCCGGGCCGCGATGCTGCGCAATCCGCCCAACTTCGTCATCACCACCCCGGAGTCGCTGTACCTGCTGCTGACCGCCGAACGCAGCCGGGAGATGCTGCGCACCGCCCGCTGGGTGATCGTCGACGAGATCCACGCGGTGGCCCGCGACAAGCGCGGCTCGCACCTGGCGCTGAGCCTGGAGCGGCTGGCGCACGTGTGCGAGCAGCGGCCCCTGCGGATCGGGCTGTCGGCCACGCAGCGCCCCATCAGCGTCATCCAGCGGCTGCTCCTGGGCGCCGGCACCCCCGAATCCCCGGCCGGCCGCCCCGCGCCGGCGGTGATCGACGTCGGCCACCGCAGGCACCTGGACCTCGCCCTCGAAATGCCGCCCAGCGATTTGGAGGCCGTGGCGCCCGCCACACAGACCGCCGAGATCCTCGACCGCATCGCCGAGCTGATCACCGAGCACCGGACGACGCTGATATTCGTCAACACCCGCCGGGAGGCCGAACGCATCGCCCACCTGCTGGCCGAGCGGCTGGGCGACAGCGCGGTGGCCTCACATCACGGCTCGCTGTCGAAGGAGCGGCGCCTGCGAATCGAGACCCGGCTCCGTGCCGGTGACCTGCGGGCTCTGGTGGCGACCGCCTCGCTGGAACTGGGCATCGACATCGGTCCCGTGGATCTGGCCTGCCAGATCGGTAGCCCGCGCAGCATGGCCACGTTCCTCCAGCGGGTGGGGCGCTCGGGCCACTCGGTCGGGGCGGTACCGAAGGGCCGCCTGTTCCCCACCACCCGCGACCAACTGGTGGAGTGCGCCGCTCTGCTGGCGGGGGTGCGAGCCGGTCGCCTGGACGCCGTGACGCCACCGGAGGCGCCTCTCGACGTGCTGGCGCAGCAAATCACCGCCGAGTGTGCGGCGGAGCGCTGGAAGGTCGATGACCTGTTCGGGCTGGTGTGCCGGGCCGCGCCGTACGCGGACCTGTCCCGGGAGGACTTCGACGAGACGCTGCGGTTCACCAACACCGGCGTGGTGACGGGACGGGGACGGCGCGGCGACTACGTGCACGTCGACTCGGTGGCGGGCGAGGCGGCGGGACGCCGCGGTGCCCGTCTGGCCGCGCTGACCTCGGGCGGGGCGATCCCCGACGTGGCCGACTACCGCGTGCTGCTGGACCCCGACGACACGTTCCTCGGCACGGTCGACGAGGACTGGGCCATCGAGTCGATGGCCGGAGACGTGTTCCTGCTGGGCTCGCACAGCTGGCGGATCCGGCGCGTCGAGTCGGGCGTGGTCCGTGTGGTCGACGCCGAGGGGGCGCCCCCCACGGTGCCGTTCTGGCTGGGCGAGGCGCCGTCGCGGACCACCGAGTTGAGCACCGAGGTGAGCGATCTGCGGGCCCTGGTGGAGGGGTTCCTGGACGCCGGCGACCCCGACGGCGCCCGCACTGCGATTGCCGAGCGGTGCGGCCTCGGTGACGTCGCCGCCGAGGCCGTCGTGTCGTACCTGGCTGCGGCGCGGGCCTCCCTGGGATCCCTCCCCACGCAGAGCAGGCTCATCATCGAACGCTTCTTCGACGAGGCCGGGGGCATGCAGCTCGTGATCCACAGCCCCCACGGCGGGCGACTGAACCGGGGACTGGGGCTGGCACTGCGCAAGCGCTTCTGCCGCACCTTCGACTTCGAGCTGCAGGCCGCGGCGAACGACGACGCCGTGGTGCTGTCGCTCGGCCCCCAGCACAGCTTCCCCCTCAGCGACGTGCCGCGGATGCTGGATCCCGGGACCGTCACCGACGTTCTCACGCAGGCCATCATCGTCTCGCCGCTGTTCGGGGTCCGCTGGCGCTGGAACCTGAACCGGGCGCTGACCGTGCTGCGCTTCAAGGGCGGCAAGCGCAACCCGCCGCCGATCCAGCGGATGGAGGCCGACGACGTGATGGCCGCCACCTTCCCGGGCCTGGCCGCCTGCCAGGACAACAATCCCGGTCCGGTCCCGATCCCCGACCACCTGCTGGTGCGCCAGACGCTGCACGACGCCCTGCACGAGGCCACCGACATCGACGGGCTCGTGGCACTCCTGGAGGCACTGCGCGCCGGGGACGTGGCCATCGAGTTCCGCGACACTCCCGAGCCGTCACCCCTGTCGCACGAGATCCTGGGTGGCCGGCCCTTTACGTTCCTCGACGAGGCGCCGTTGGAGGAGCGGCGCACGCGGGCTGTGCGCCTGCCACGCGGCCTTCCGGTCGACCTGAGCGAGATCGGCGCCCTGCATCCGGACGCCATCGCCCGCACCTGCGCCGAGGTGGCGCCGGAGGTGCGCGACCCCGACGAGTTGCACGACCTGCTGTCGCAGATGGTGCTCTGCCGGCCGCGCTCCGACTGGGCGGACCTCTACGCACAGTTGGCGGAAGCCGGACGGGCGGTCACCGCCGGCGGCTTCTGGTGCACGACCGAGTTGCAGCCGGCCGTGCGCGCCCTGCTGGGCGAGGACACGCCGGGGGACGACGCTGATGACGAACCCACCGACATCGGCGACCCCGCGGATGTGACCATCGAGGCGATACGCGGCCACCTCGAGGTCATGGGACCGGTGACCGTCGCCGAGTTGGCGGCAGCCACGTCGCTGGGCCGCGGGACCACCGAGATCGCCCTGGCGGCGTTGCAGGCGGAGGGCTTCGCCCTCTCGGGCCGGTTCCGCCCCTCCGAGGCGACGGCGGCTGACGGCGACGAACTCGAGTGGTGCAGCCGCCGCCTGCTGGCGCGGATCCACGTCTACTCGCAGCGCCGGCGGCGCCGGGACATCCAGCCGGTCACCGCGCAGGACTTCATGCGCTTCCTGTTCCGCTGGCAGCACGTGGCGCCCGGCACGCAGGTCCGGGGCCGCGCCGGGCTCACAGCCGTCATCGAGCAGTTGCAGGGCTTCGAGGCCGCGGCCGGCACCTGGGAGCGGCAACTCCTCGCACGTCGCATCGACGGCTACCTGCCCGTCTGGCTCGACGACCTCTGCCTGTCCGGCGAGCTGGCCTGGGGGCGCCTGGGACTGCGCCGCGGCGACGAGGGACGCCCCGGCGCCGCCACCTCACGCGCCACCCCGGTCACGCTCGGGCTGCGCGGCGACTTCGACTGGCTGACGGCGGCGGCCCGCGGCACCGAGGTGCCCACGGCGCCCGCAGCGGGCGCGCTGGCGGAGATCGTCGAGTCCCTCGAACGCCACGGCCCCCGGTTCGCCAACGAACTGACAGCCGACTGCGGGCGGCTGTTGACCGACATCGAGTCGGGACTGACCGATGGCGTGGCCCGCGGCCTGCTCACCGCCGACAGCTTCGGCGCGCTCCGCTCCCTGCTCGGCGGACCGCGCCGAGGTTCCCCCGGCGCCCGCCTCCAGCCGCGGCGAGGGCTGCGACGCGGGGCGCAGGGCCTCGCCGGGCCCGTGGGTCGCTGGTCGCTGCTCGCCGCTCCCGAGGACCGCTTCGATCCCGACGAGCTGGCCGAGGCGACCGCCGAGCAGCTCCTGGCGCGCTGGGGGGTGGTATTCCGCGACCTCCGGGCGATGGAGACGCTGGCGGTGCCCTGGCGGGAAGTGCTCTGGGCGCTGCGCCGTCTCGAGGCGCGCGGCGTCGTCCGCGGGGGACGCTTCGTCACCGGGTTCACGGGTGAGCAGTTCGCGCTGCCGGCCGCCGTCGACGAGCTCCGCCGGGTGCGGCGCAGCGAGCGGAACGGCGAGCGCCTGGAGATCCCGGCGACCGATCCGCTGAACCTCACCGGCATCGTCACGCCCGGCCCGCGGGTGGCGGCGATCGCAAGCCGCACGGTCACCTACATCGATGGGCTCCCCGACCGCGCCGCGGGCATCCCGCCAGCCTCCGACACGCACCGCGGGCAGGGCACCCACATCGGCGCGAAGGAACCGGGACCACCGGCCGTCGCGTCGCGGCCGTGAGCGACGGCGAACGGCACGGGGCGGGCGGGTCACGCCGGTCCATCGCAAGCTCGCAGCCGCTCGCCCACGCCATCGAGCCGGAGACGGGGTCGCGGGGACGAGGATCGGAGCGATGAGCGGGGTACCGGTCACGATCGGCATCGACGTCGGAACCACGGCGACCAAGGCCCTCGCCGTCGACGAGGACGGAACGATCATGGCCCGGACTCGCCGTCCCCACGAATTGCGCGCCCCGGTGCCGGGACTGCTCGAAGTTGACGCCGCGGCCGCCTGGCGCCTCGGGCCCTTGCAGGCGTGGAGGGACGTCGGGGACTGCGGAGACCCCCAGGCCGCCTGCGTGGCCGCCATGCTGCCGTCACTCACGGCGGTGGACGATCGGGGCGTGCCATTCGGTCCCGGCCTCCTGTACGGCGACGCCCGCGGCGGGGCGATCGCCGGCCTGCCACCCGTGGGCAACGAGGAGTGGCTGGGATTCCTGCGTCACCTGGCCGGGCTGTGTCCCGGCGCGGCGGGGTTCTGGCCGGCGCAGACCGTCGCCAACCACGCGCTGGCCGGCGTGGCGGCCCTGGACACCGCCACCGCTATGGCGGCGGTGCCGCTTCTCGCCAGCGCGGGCTGGGAAGAGGCGCTGTGCAACGAGATCGGCGTACGACCCGAGCAACTCCCGCGACTCGTGGCCGGATGGGAACCGGCGGGTGACGTGGACGGCGTCCCGCTCGGCGCCGGCATCCCCGACGGCCTCGCCGAATTGGCCACTGCCGGGGCCGCCGACGCGGGCGACGTCATCGTCACGCTCGGCAGCACGCTGCTGTGCTGGATCGTCCTCGACGGCTGGCAGGAGGTCGACGGACTCTGGACCATCCCGCACGTGGTACCCGATCGCTGCCTGGTCGGTGGCCCCAGCAACGCCGGGGGGCTGTTCTGGGACCGTGTGCGCGCGGTGCTCGGAGATCCGCCCGCCGGTGAGGGTTTCGACGCCTTGCTGGCGGACCTGGATCCCGGCGACCTGCCCCTGTGGTTGCCGTCGATCCACCCCGAGCGCACGCCTGTGGCCGGCGGTGCCCGCACGGCGTCACTGCTGGGCCTCGAGGCCACGCACCGGCGCGCACACCTCTACCGGGCGGCGCTCGAGACCGCCGGGTTCGTCGTGCGCCGCCACCTCGATGTCGCCGGGGTCGCTCCCCGGCGCATCGTGGCGACCGGCGGTGGCACGGTCGTCAGGCCATTGACGCAGGCTCTGGCCGACTGCACCGGCCGTCCGGTCCACGTCGGCGCCGTCCCCGAGAGCGCCGCCCTCGGCGCCGCCTTCGCCGCCCGGCTGGTGGCCGGTCTGGAGACCGACCTCGCCGGCGGCGCGCGCTGGGCCGCCACGGCGCGCACCGTCGAGCCTGATTCCCGCTGGGTCGCCCCGGCCGAGGCGCGCTACCAGCGGTTCGTGACCCTGGCGGAACAGGCCTGACGGACCCTCAGCCGTCCGTCGCCGGCTCGTCACAACTCGGTGAGGTCGGCGCTCTCGAGGTCGACGGCGATGGACCCTCAGCCGTCCGTCGCCAGCCTCGTCGCAACCCCGCCGACATCTATCTCGTCGCCGGGCGAGAGCGGGACCATGGGACCGAGCGAGCCGGTCATGACGCACTCCCCCGCCGCCAGCGGCGTGCCGCGGTCGCACATCGCGTCGGCCAGCCAGACCAGGGCGTGCAACGGGTGGCCACCGAGCGCCGCCCACTCAGGCCCCTCATCGGGCCAGGCCCGCTTCCCGTTCAGCCGCAGATTCATGCGCACCTCGCCTTTCCGGATTCTGAGGTCCGAGAGCGACATCGGCGTGCTGCCGACCACGTAGAACCCGCTGCAGGCGTTGTCGGCGACCATGTCCACGACGGTCAGGTCCCAGTCGGCGATGCGGCTGTCGACGATCTCGATCGCCGGCAGGACATAGGCGATCGCACTGATGATGTCGACGACGGTGTGAGTGCCCTTGTCGAGGTCGTCGCCGAGCACGACGGCGATCTCGGCCTCGGCGCGCGGCTGCATGAGGGTCCCCGCGGCGACATCGATCCCGTCCGCGACGCACCGGTCGGCGAAGAGGACGCCGCTCACAGGCTGACCGAAGCCGAGCTGCTGCTGCACCGCCTCGGAGGTGAGTCCGATCTTGCGGCCGGTGATCCGGCGACCCTCGGAGACGGCCAGATCCGTGTTCACCTGCTGAACGGCGTAGGCGGCGCTCACGTCGGAGTCGCTGCCGAGCAGGTGACGCACGGGCTCGCACTGCCGCCCCGACTCGGCCGCCTCACGAAGCCGCCGCGCGGCCACGGCGATCGACGATTGCAGCATCCCCGCCCCTTCCTGGTCGACGAACCCGTCACAAAGTAGCTGAGCGCGCGCCTCGCATTGCATCGTCCCCAGGTCCGAGCGATACACGGAGTTCCTGCGCGCCGGTGCGGATGTCGTTACCGGCGCCGGAGTGCCGCAATTGCCAGCAGCCGGCTGCGCGCTTCTAGTCTGCGGTGATGGCGACCTCCGTGATGATCACCGGCAGCGGGATACCGATGCCGTCGCCCGGCCGCGCCGGAGCGGGCGCGCTGGTGCGCCACGACGACACGCTCGTCCAGGTCGACGCGGGCCCGGCGACGCTGTTTCGCCTCACCGAGGCCGGCGTGGACATCACGCGGCTGGCGGCGATGGCCATCACCCACCACCACAGCGACCACCTCATGGGGATCCCCGAGTTGGTGCTCACCCGCTGGATCCGCAACGGGGTGCGCCCCTGTGAGGCCCTGCCGATCCACTGCCCCGCCGGCCCCGCCGTCGGCTACCTGGAGTCGCTGCTGGACAACCTGGAGCCGGACATCGCCGCGCGCATCGCCCTCGCCGGGTTCCCGGACCGGCCAGAACCCGCCGTCCGGCCCTTCGAACCGGGGCCCGCACCGGCTGCGGTGGCGACCGTCGGCGAGGTGCTCATCGAGTCGGTGCTCGTGGATCACGGCGAGATCCACCCCGCCGTCGCCTACCGGTTCACGACGCCCGACGGCGTGGTGGTGGTCTCCGGCGACACGCGTGCCTGCGACGCCGTCGAGAGCCTGGCCGACGGCGCCGACATCCTGGTGCACGAGGTCCTGAGCAGCCGGCGCCTCCTCGAAGAGGGGCTCTCACAACGCCGTGTCGAGCGGCTCGCCGGCTATCACGCGGAGGCGCCGACGGTGGGCGCACTGGCGCGGCGTGCCGGTGTGGCGCAACTCGTGCTCACCCACCTCATGCCGGCGCCACGGGGCGACGACGACGCGGCCGCGCTGGTCGCGGATGTCCGCTCGGGCGGGTTCGAGGGCGACATCGCCGCGGCATCCGACCTGTACACCGCCGCCGTATGACGCCGCTGGCGGCGCTCGGCCCGGCACGCCGTCGCTAGCTGCGACAACCTCTCAGGTTGTCGCAGCTAGTCGTCGCCGGTCTCCGTGGCCACCACCGCGGTGATGATCTCGGCTTCGTGGTACTGGCGGTGGTTCACCGATGTGGCGTAGTGGTGGAGCAGCCGGAGCGAGACGTCGCGCTCGATCTCCAGTTCGGACATGTCGGACTCGGGCCCGGAGAGGAGCGCGATCCGATCCTCGAGGTTCTCCGCCTCGGTGGGACCGCTGGCGAACTCCAACTCCACCGCCGAGCCGCGGGCGGTGGCGGTGACGCGCAGGCGCCGGTAGTCCTCGTCGCCGGTGCCGGCGATCCGCTCGGTCAGGACCAGGAGCGCCTCCTCAGCGACGGCGTCGAGCCGTGCCTCGGTTGCTTCGTTCCATGACCTCCGTGCGGCGAAGTCGCGCATGAACTCCCTGATCACGCCGAGACTGGTCACGCTCAGCTTCGTCTCCAGATGACGGCGGTACTCCGCCGCGTTGAACGCCAGCGCCAGGACGACGAGAAGCAGGCTCCCGGCCAGCAGTCCGTGCCGCGTCACGGCCTCCCAGAAGGCGTTGTCGCCGAAGTCCACGAAACCGATCTCGATGATCAACCCGGCCAGGACGGGAAGACCTATCAGGATGATGTTCCGCACCTGCTCGAAGGACTGCCTCTGCGACTTGGCGATGCGGTAGACCAGTGGAGCCAGGATGAACGCGAAGTAGACGACCACGAGCGCGCGCGGCATGGCGATGACGGCCGTCCACACCTTCGGCAGCATGGCCATGACCAGGAACGGCACGGCGACCACGGCTCCCACGCGGCGGGAGGCGCATTTCGTCTGGGAGATGAACCGGATGCCCATGGGCGCGGCGCTGACGGGTATCGAACCCGCCAACCCGGAGGCGATGGTTCCCAGCCCGAGCCGGGTGTTGGCGCGTTGAACCTCCCGGAAGTCGATCGACAGCAGCCGGCGCCACGACACGAGCTGCGTGATGATCGACGCGCCGTGGGTCCGGATGAGCACGACCAGGCCCAGGATCAGGAAGGACGGGAGGAGCGTGAAGAACGTGGCGCCGAAGGGGCCCTCGTCGCCCTGGGGGCCGAACAACCCCCAGCCGCCCTCGGGGAGTCCGAACCAGGCGGCCTCCCGCACCCTGTCGAAGTCGTAGAGCCCGAAACCGATCGCCACGACGAGTCCCGCCACCATGCCGATCGGCGCGGCCCAGAGCTTCAGGGCATCGCGACCCTTTGCGTTCACACCGATCATGACCACCAGGGCGATGACCATGCAGAGGAGAATGCCGAGGCGCCCGCTCCGCGCCTGCCCCGCGCCGACGGTGCTCGCGAGCACCGGGATCAACGACATGACCGAGAGCACGACCAGCGTGCTGCTCACGGTTGGGGTGATGAGCCTTCGCAGCAGCGACAGGCGCATGCCGACCACGACCTGGAACAGCCCGGTCACGAGAACCAATGCGGCGAGCGTGGCCGTCCCCCCGCCGCGCAGCGCCAGGATGCAGAACGGCACGCTGATCGGGTCGACGGCGGCGACGTAGAGGTTCTCGGTCCTGAGCCGCCCGAAGCCGACGGTCGTGACCAGCATCAGCAGGCTGCACACCACGAGGGAGGCCAGCACGACACGGGATTCGAGCGCGCTGCGCCCGCCGGCCACCGTCACCACCAGCAGCGGCAGCAGAATCATCCGGGGCACCAGCATCAGCGCCAGTTGCGTCGCGGTCGCCAGCGCCCGCCGCGCCGGCGGTGTCTCGTGCGGCTCGTACCTGCCGTCGGGAGAGGGCACGCGCTGAGCCATAGCCGAAAACTAGACGCCCGGAATCCTGCGACGGGCCGCCGAGCGGCACTCGACTGGCACCCCAAGGCGCCTCAGGGCCGGCGGCCGACCCCCCGGAGCCATCGACCGGCGTGCACCCGAAGTGCTCCGATCATGCCGTCATCCCGACACCTGTCACAGCCGAAGGACTTTCAGCGCTATCGACGTCAGCGCCGGTCACGGGCACGGCGGTCATGGGCGTCGCCCTCCCCTCCTGCGCGTTGCCAGGTGTCGGGGTCAGATTCGTTCGAACGTGGCCCTGTCGAGTCCGAGATCTCGCAGGATGACTCTGATAGTGCCGGCTCGCAGGTCTCTACCACCCCAGTTCGGGATGGTCGTGCGACCGCCTGTGGCGGGGTTGCGCCAGACCTCGTGGGAGCCTCGCGCCTGGCGGTCGAACTCGCACCCGAGCCGCCGGAGTTTCCCCGTCAGTTCCCGGTGGGTCACACCGCAATCACGAGTTCGCCGGCGCTCACGATGCCTCCGGGGAGTTCGTCCCCGTGGTGCTTGTAGGAGGCGACGAACTCCGATGCCACCCCGTCGAGGTTGTGCAGGGCCTCCTCGGGTGTGGCGCCCCACGCCCGGCATCCCGGCAGCACCGGCACCTCCGCCAAGAACATGTTCTCGGTGTCGGTACACGGCCCCCGCAGCGTGTACGGCAGCCTGTATTGCTCCGGCATCTCACGTCCCGTCGGCATCGGCGGTCGTCACGGCAACGATACCGGTCGTTCACACGAGGCACTCCTCGAACGCCGTCTCAGGCTCTCTACTCATGCTGTTCTGCCTTGCGTGACGAAGCGCTGTCGGCTCGGCGGACGCGGCCCACGTAGTCCGGGCTGGTGCCGGAGCGCGCGGCGATGGCGGCGGGGGTGTCAGACAGGCGGGATGTTCGATCCGTCGGGGCTGGTGCCGGGTGCTCAGGTGCGGTTGCCGGGTGACGGGGAGGCAGTGACGCTCGTCCAGGTCCGGGAGGGGCCGTTCTGGGAGTTCGTGTTCCGCGATGGGCTCGGCGCTCTGGACGAGGCGACCCTGATCGAGGACGAGATTCCCGGAATCGAGATCGTCTCGTCCTCCAGCACGCCGTTCTTCGACGGTGACCCGCGCTCCTTCCGTCTCGGTGTGGAGGCGTTGCGGATCGAGAACGCGTTTCGCCATGACATGCCCGGGTTGGCGGTGTCGCGGATGTCGGGCGGCGGATCGGGTCCTGATCGTGGTGCCTGCGAATCTGCGCCCTCAGTGGCAGCGCGAGTTGGCGGAGCGCTTCGACATCCACTGTCTGCAGTTCGACGCATCGACGTTCGAAGTGAGCCCGACGCAGAACCCCTGGGATCTGCACGACTGTGTGATCGTGTCGCGAGACTGGCTGAAGCGCGAGGACGTGCTCGGTGCGTTCGAGGCGGCTGACAAGCGGTGGGATCTGGCGATTCTCGATGAGGCCCACGGCTACACGCTGCAGGTCGATGCCGCAGGCCGGGTCAGCAAGCGCAGCGAGCGCTACCGGGCGGCGGAGTCGGTGGCGGAGCGGGCGCACCGGCTGATCTGTCTGACGGCCACGCCGCATTCGGGTCGCAACTCGTCGCTGTGGGGTCTGCTGCGCCTCGTGGACCGGGATGCCTACGGCGACGTGTGCCCGACCGGGCGGATCGACTTGAGTCCGCAGCACTATCGCAAGGTGCCCAAGGAGCGGATGGTCGACATGGCGGGCAACAACCTGTTCAAGCCTCGTCATCCCCACACGGTGGGCTACGAGTTGGCGGGCGCCGAGTTGGACCTGTATGAGGCGGTCACCCGGTTCGTGTCGACCGAGCTGGCCCGGATCCGCCGCGACGGGGCGACGGGCGCCGCCGGGTTCGCGCTCACGGTGATGCAGCGCCGCCTGGCGTCGTCGGTACGGGCGATCAAGCGGACCTTGGAGCGCCGGATCGCCCGACTCGAACAGGCACTGGAGGATCCCGCGGCGTACCTGAAGAGCCGACGCGACTTCGCTTCGCTGATCAATCCCGACGATCCCGAGGCGGGCGCCGACCTCGCCGAGGAGGACCGGTGGGGACTGGAGGAGCGAGCACTCGACGAGTGGCTCCCCACCACGGTGGCCGAGTTGCGGGCCGAACTCGACGTGGTGCGCCCGCTGAGACGATCCTCAACAACCGCGGCGGATCCAACCGCGTCAACAAGAACGCCGTCGTCATCATCGCTGCTGACGGGGCGGGCATAACTCGTGCCCGCCAAACGGCGCGCACCGTTGCCGCCATGCAGGACATCACCCGTGACGAAGCGCGGCTCAAGCGCTTCAACAAGGAGCAGCGGGAGCAGCTGACCGACCGGCGAACCCGCAGACCCACCAAGCCCCGACACCAGAACCGTCGTCGTCACCGCCACCCGCATCCCCGCCGACAAGGTCCGCGACGTCGTAAAGGTCGCAGTCACTCCCCTTGTCGCAACCGGGGCCGACGTCACCGTCACCCTCGAAATCAACGCCGCGCACGCCGAAGGCATCCCCCAGGACAGACTCGACCTCGTCGTCAAGGAAGGCCTACGCCAACTCGGCATCGACCATGAAGTCAAGCAGTAGCCGCACAGAAATGACAACGATTGACCGCGGCTCAAACGAGGAGTTGCCGGTACCGCGAATCTGATAGCATAATGAAAGCATGGTGAACGTACTGATACGGGACCTGCCGGAGGAGACGCATGCCGAGTTGCGCCGCCGGGCCGAGCGCGAGGGCAAGTCGCTCCAGCAGTACCTCGTCGGTGAGTTGAAGCGGCTTGTGGAGCACCCCACGATCGACGATGTCCTCGATTGGGTGGAGACCCGCTCCGGAGGCCGTGTGGGCGCGAGGCAGGCGGTAGCGGACTTGGCCGAGGACCGGCAGCGGCGTTGATCGTCGTCGACGCCTCCGTGCTGGCCAATGCGGTGGGTGACGACGGCGGCGACGGCAGCGATGCCCGGCGCGAACTGCGCCGCGCCCGCGACGCCGCCGTTCCCTTCCTGGCAGATATCGAGGTCGTCTCCGTGCTCCGGAAGCGCTGGCTTGCCGGTGATCTCACTGACGAGCGCTTCGCGGACGCTGTCGAGGCCCTCGTCAACCTGAGCGTCGCACGACATTCCATGGTCCCACTGCTGCACAGGATCTATGAACTGCGGGCCAACGTGACACCATACGACGCTGCCTACGTCGCGCTAGCAGAATCGCTCGACTGCCCGCTCCTGACCAATGACAGGCGTCTTGCCGGCGCATCCGGCCCGCAGTGCGAGATCCGCGTTGTGACGCCCTGAACAGCCTCAGGGCCGGCGGCCGATGGGGTGCATCGACCCCCGGTGGAAGTTCTTCATGCCCGCCACGCGCAGCACCATCTCGGCGATGCGCCAGCGGGCGGCGGTGCGCCGGACCCGGCAGTGGTACTGCCCCCACATGTCACCGTCGGGCGCGCCGCTGCGATAGCTGGTCCAGGAGTAGACGTAGGCCGTGACCGCGGCCTCGCCCGCCCCGTCGGGGCTGATCCGGACGTTGGAGATGTGATGGGAGCAGCCGCTGAAGATCTCCCGCTGCCCGCGAGCGACGGCCTCGACGATCTCCCGGCGCCCCACGATGGTGGGGAACTCCGGCCCGTAGTCGAGCGAGGCGTCCTCACAGAACACGTCGCCCACCTCCTCGGGCTCGTTGCGGTCGAGGTGCCAGGCGTAGGCGTACAGCAGGTCGGCGATCGCGGCGCGGTCGTCGGCACCGAGGGGCGCCCCGGGATCGCCACCGGCAGGAATCTCTGTCACGGAGCCGAAGCTTAGGCCGAGAGCCGGAAGCCGGACCGGTGGGCGCAGGCCATAATGCAGCCATGCGATTCGGATTCTGGCTCGACACCTCCAATTCCTTCGAACACATGCAGCACGTCTGCGGGGTCGCCGAGGCGGCCGGTTGGGACGGCATCTGGGCTCCCGACCACTTCATGCCGCCGCCCGAGGGGTACCCCATGAAGACCGGATATCCCGACGGCCAACCCGAGTTGGCCGATGTGAACGAGTCCTGGGTGCTGCTCGCCGCTCTGGCCGCCACCGTGCCCCGGGTCCGTCTGGGGCATCTGGTGTCGGGCAACACTTACCGCCACCCCGCGGTCACGGCCAAGATGGCCGCCACCATCGACGGGATATCCGGCGGGCGCTTCGTGTTGGGCCTCGGCGCCGCCTGGCAGGAGAACGAGCACCGCCGCTACGGCATTCGCTACGGCACCGTGGGCGAGCGGTCGGACCGTTTCGAAGAGGCCTGCGAGATCATCAAGGGCATGATCACCAACAAGCGGACCGACTTCGCCGGCCGCTACTACCAACTCGACGGTGCGCCGCTGGCGCCCAAGCCGGTGGGAAGGCTCCCGCTCATGATCGGCGGTGCCGGGGAGCAGCGAACGATCCCCACGACGGCCCGTTTCGCCGACGAGTGGAATACCTGGGGCGGCCCCGAGCGGCTGATCCAGAAGATGGCCGTGCTGGACCGCGCCTGTGAGGCGATCGGCCGCGACCCGGCCGCTGTGCAACGCTCGGCCGCCCTGCTGGTGGACGTGCGCGGCGCTCCCGCCGACGGCGCCGAGCGCGTTGCGGGGCTCGCCAGGCCACATCCCCACGTGATCGGGACCACCGAGCAGATCACCGAGACGTTCGCGGAGTACCAGGCCGCCGGCGTCGACGAGGTCATCATCCCCGACTTCAACTGGACCGCGGAGGAGACCCCCGACCGCCTGCAGCAAATCGCGACCGAAGTCATCCCCAACTTCCGCTGACCCTCATCCATCGCCGAAGAGCGAAGGGGCCCAGTCCGCGGGGCGCGCAACCGCCGGTAGTACCGTGCCCTCCGGTGGTGTGAACCGCCGCCGGAGGCGCCGCTCACCCGTAACGAACCCGACCCCGCATGCTGTTCCCCACCTTCACCTTCGCCCTCTTCTTCGTCGTGGTGCTGACGGTGGGATGGTTCGTGCCGGGGCGGCGCGCCTGGTGGAAGCTGTTCATGCTGGCCGCCAGCTACTTCTTCTACGCCTACTGGGACGCCCGCTTCGTGGGTCTCATCGCGGCCTCCACGGTGCTGAACCAGACGGCCGCGGTGTGGCTGGCCCGCCTGCAGCACCCCGGCGCCCGGCGCGCCGTCGTGAGCGTGGCGGTGGGGGCGAACCTGGCCTCGCTGGGGTTCTTCAAGTACGCCGGCTTCTTCGTGGACAGCGCCGAGAGCGCCCTGGAGGGCCTCGGGATCGCCGCCGACCTGCCGCTGCTGAACATCATCCTGCCGGTGGGGATCTCGTTCTTCACCTTCCAGGCCATCAGCTACACCCTCGACGTCTACCGGGGCGACGCCGAGCCGGCCAGACCACTGGACTTCGCCGTCTACCTGGCCTTCTTCCCCCAACTCGTGGCCGGACCGATCGTGCGCGCCCACGAGTTGATCCCCCAACTGGACGAGCCGAGGATCCTCCGCCACACCGACTTCACGCGGGCCACCGTCCTCATCGCCGCGGGCCTGTTCAAGAAGATGGTGGTGGCGACCTATCTCGCCGAGGCGTTGGTGGACGACGTGTTCGCCTTTCCCGAGCGCTTCAGCTCCGTGGAGGTGCTGCTTGGGGTCTACGGCTACGCCATCCAGATCTACGCCGACTTCAGCGGCTACACCGACATCGCCATCGGCGTGGCGCTGCTGCTGGGCATCCGGCTGCCCGACAACTTCAACCAGCCCTACCGGGCGGCGTCGATCCAGGACTTCTGGCGGCGCTGGCACATGTCGCTGTCCCGCTGGCTGCGGGACTACCTGTACATCCCCCTCGGCGGCAACCGGGGCGGCGAGTGGCGCCGGGACCGCAACCTGCTGCTGACTATGCTGCTCGGGGGTCTGTGGCATGGCGCCGCCTGGACGTTCGTGCTGTGGGGGGTGTTCCACGGTCTCGGCCTGCTCGTCGAGCGGCGTCTGGGGCTGCGCCTGCCCGGGATCGTGGCCCGGCTGATCACGTTCCACTTCGTCTGCTTCGGCTGGATCCTCTTCCGGGCCGAGTCGCTGGGCGCAGCCGGGGGCGTGCTGGCCCGGCTGTTCAGCGCCTGGGCGGTCGAGCCGAGCCGACTCGCGTGGGTCGTCCCGGCGCTGATCGCCGCCGCGCTGGCGACCCAGTTCTGGCCGAGGACCGCCACCGGGCCCGCGCTCCGGGCGGCCAGCCACCTGCCAGTACTCGTCGTGGCGCTGGCCTTCGCCTTCTGGCTCGTCGTGCTCGAACAGTTCGGCCCCGAGGGCGTGGCGCCCTTCATCTACTTCCAGTTCTGAGCCATGGCACGCCGTCCACCCCCCGACTCGACCCCACCGCCCCCGCAAGGGCCACCGCAGGCGGGCCGGCGTCGGGCGCCCCGGAGCCCGCTGACGCCGCAGGGGGCTCCCCCCGAGGACCGGCCCCCCTGGCCGCCCATCCGGCCCCTGGCCGGGGACGGGCCGCGGCCCGACCGCCGCCGGCCGCTGCGTCCCCGCCAGATCATCGTGGCGGTGCTGGTGGCGCTGGGGGTCGGGGCGCTGCTGGGATCCGGCGCCCTCGTGGGGCTCGCCGAGCGCCAACCCCTCGGCACCCAACGCGACGTCGCCCTGGGTACCGCCAAGGTCGTCGACCGCCTGGCCCACGGCCTCTCGCTCAACCGTCCCGCCGAGCGGCTCGCCGAGGCGCTCGACGGCGAGGAGCAGGTGTACGACGTCGAGGCGCTGATCGCACGCGCCCGGGCGACCACGCCGACCACCACCGAGCCCCCGCAACCGGTCGCCGAGGACCCGGAGGTCGACGAGCCGACACCTCCACCCGCCGAGCCGGAACAGATCCCCGACCGGGACCCGGCGGCGGCCACCGAACCCGACCCCGACGAGGGTCCGCCCGCTGACGGGATCATCGCGCCGATCGAGGGGCTGGACTGCGTCCCGCCCGATCCGAGCGACGGCGCCGGTCCCGGCGAGGGCGCGGGCGCAGACGGATCCGGCGACGGCATCGAACCCTCCGACGCGAACGCGGCGCCGGGCGCAGCCACCGAGGTCCCGCCTGCGCCCGCGGATCCGGCCGCCGCGGCCGATCCGGCGGCCGGCGAGGACGGCGCGGGATCCGCCGATCGGGTGGAATGCCCGCCCGGCTACGTCGCCGCCGGCCCCGACGGGACACCCCTCGCCGCGGAGACCGCCGGGGCGGCGCAAGACGGAGCCGGCGCGGACGCCGACCCCGGGGAGGAGGCGCCGGCGGAGGTTGCGTTCGACGCCCCCCGCATCCCCGGCGAGGAGGACCCCCTGGAGATGTACGTGGGCGGCGACTCCATCAGCCGCGACCTGGGCGAGGGGCTGGCCCGGGTCACACCTGCAAGCGTCGTGCGGATCGATCTGGATCCGCGACCGGCAACCGGGCTGTCGCGCCCGGACTTCTTCGACTGGTCCCAGCATCTGGCCGGCGTGCTCACCGAGAGCCGACCGGATGTGATCGTGGTGCTCTTCGGAGCCAACGACTTCCAGAACGTGGAGCACGAGGGTCAGATCCTGGACCGGTTCGGCGACGAGTGGCTGGACCTCTACCGCCAGCGCGTCGACCGCATCATGATCCTGTTGAGCCAGCCCGACACCCAGACGATCTGGGTCGGCCAGCCGCCGGTCCGCGAGACTCGGCTGTCCGGCGGCCTGGAGCGTCTCAACACGGTCTACACCGAGGTGGCCGCTCTGCACCCCCAGGTCACGTACCTCGATACGTGGGCGCTCTTCAGCAACGACGAAGGCGGCTATGTCGACGAGATCGACGGCACCCGGCTGCGGCGCGAGGACGGCGTCCACCTCACCGTCGAAGGCGGGAATCGTCTGGCCGAGGCGGTGTGGGACATGATCGCGCCCGCCTGGGGGCTCGGCTGAGAGCCGGAGCCGTTCGGCGAAGCAGACGAGGGGGTCAGCTAAGGTTCGGCCATGGCCGACACTCTCGTGTACCACAACCCCGGTTGAGGCTCCTCCCGCACCACTCTCGAGCTTTTGCGGGAGCGGGACGTCGAGTTCGACGTCGTTCAATACCTCAAGAATCCCCTCGACCGTGCCGGCCTGGAGTCCCTGCTGGCGATCCTCGAGAACGAGCCGACCGAGTTGGTGCGGCGGGACAAGTACTTCAGCGACCTGGGCCTGAGCGACGAGGACGCCGGCGACGCCACCCAAGTGGTGGAACTGCTGGTGGCGCACCCCCGGCTCATGCAGCGCCCGGTCGTGGTGCGCGGCGGGCGGGCGATCATCAGCCGGCCCCCGAGCACCGTCCTCGAGCTGCTCTGAAGGCCCCGCCCGTCGGCGCCCTCGAACCGCCCAGAATGCGGGCCCGGCGGTTACGCGGGTGACTCTCCCCACACTGGTCGTCGAGGATCTGCACACCTCGTTCGCCACCGACCGGGGTGGTCTGAAGGCGGTCGACGGCGTCTCGTTCAGCGTGCCGCAAGGCCGGACGCTGGGCGTCGTGGGCGAGTCCGGCTCCGGAAAGTCGGCCACCGCGCGCTCGATCATGAACCTCCTGCCACCGGGCACCTCGACGAGCACCGGGCGGATCCTGCTGGGCGGGCGCGATGTGCGCGACCTGCCCCGCGCCGAGGCGCGGCGCGTCTGGGGCACCGAGGCCGCCATGATCTTCCAGGACCCCATGAACTCGCTGAACCCGGTGATGCAGGTGGGCCGGCAGATCGGCGAGGGGCTCCGTTACCACCGAAGGCTCCCGCGCGAGGCGGCCATGCGCAGGGCCCGGGAGCTGCTGGAGCAGGTCGGCATCGCCGATCCGGACCGGCGGCTGCGGGAGTATCCCCACCAGCTCTCCGGCGGGATGCGCCAGCGTGTCATGATCGCCATGGCCCTGGCCTGCGAGCCGAAGCTGCTGATCGCGGATGAGCCCACCACAGCGCTCGACGTGACGGTGCAGAAGCAGATCCTGGACCTGCTGGACCGCCTGCGGCTGGAGCACAGCATGGCGATGATCCTCATCACCCACGACCTCGGCGTGGTGGCGGGGCGGGCCGACGAGGTCGCCGTGATGTACGCCGGGCGGATCGTGGAGAAGGCGCCCACGCTGCGGCTCTTCACGGCGATGCGCCATCCCTACACGAAGGCCCTGTTCGAGTCGATCCCCAAGATCGCCAGCCCCAGCCACACACGCCTGCGGGTCATCGGTGGGCGCCCACCCGACCTGGCCGCCCTGCCGCCCGGCTGCGCGTTCGCCCCGCGCTGCAGGCATGCCCAGGCCCGCTGCCTCAGCGAATCGCCCGCCCTCTCCGGCGCCGGCGACGACGAGCACCGCTTCGCCTGCTTCTACCCGTCCGGAACCAGCGACGGCGAGGCCGCCTCGGCCGCCAACCAAGCCGCCGGGCGGACCGCCGCGGGCCTGCAGCTGACCGAGCCGGGCCCCGTGCCGGCGGGAGCCGGCTGATGGCCGGCGTCGGCACGGACCACCTGCGGCCGCCCGCCGACGTGCTGCTGCAGGTCACCGAACTCGAAGTGGACTTTCCGGCAGGCCGGGGTCACCGGGTGCACGCCGTCAGCGGCGTGAGCTTCGACGTGGCCACCGGCGAGACGCTGGGGCTCGTCGGCGAGTCGGGTTGCGGCAAGTCCTCGACGGCTCGCGCCATTCTGCAACTTCCCCGCCCCACGTCGGGCAGCGTCGTCTTCGACGGGGCGGAACTCACGACGTTGCGGGGTGAGGATCTCCGCCGGGTACGCACCGGCCTGCAGATGATCTTCCAGGATCCGATCGCCTCGCTGAACCCGCGCCGCCGCGTCGCCGACATCGTGCGGGAGGGCCTGGACATCTGGCCCGAGGCCTCCGAGCAGGCCGCCGAGCGGGTGCGCACCGCCCTGTCCGACGTCGGCATGGACTTCGAGGAGGCCGGCAACCGCCGCCCGCACGAGTTCTCCGGCGGGCAGTGCCAGCGGATCTGCATCGCCCGGGCGCTGGCGCTGGAGCCCCGCGTGCTGATCTGCGACGAGCCGGTGTCTGCCCTCGACGTGTCGATCCAGGCGCAGATCCTGAATCTCCTGGAGGACCTGAAGGAGTTGTACGGCCTGACGATGCTGTTCATCGCCCACGATCTGGCCGTGGTGAAGAGCATCAGCGACCGGGTCTGCGTGATGTACCTGGGCCGGATCTGCGAGATCGGCCCGACCGACGCCATCTTCGACCGCCCTGCCCATCCCTACACGGAGGCTCTGCTGGCGTCGATACCGCAGTTGGATTCCGCAGCGGCCGAGGGGGGCGCGCTGCGCGGCGACCCCCCGTCTCCCTTCGAGGCGCCCTCGGGTTGCCGCTTCCGCACCCGCTGCGACCGGGCCACCGACCTCTGCGCCGAGCAGGTTCCCGAGCTGCGCCGGGCACCGTCGGGACAGTTCGTGGCCTGCCATTTCCCGCTGACCGGCGAACCGGCCCCCGCGGACCACCCGGCTGACGACGACGCAGCCGTCGGACACTCCATCACCCCCGCTTCCCCATAGCCGACAACGGAATGAAGATTCGGCGGATGGGCGAGCGCGAGTTCATCGCGCTCATGGCCGCACTCACCGCCAGCACCGCCCTGGGCGTTGACGTGATGCTGCCCGCACTCGGCGAGATCCGCGATGCCTTCGGGCTGCCGGCGGACTCCACGACCCTCTCCTGGACGGTGAGCCTCTACCTGCTGGGCTTGGGCTTCGCCCAACTCGTGTTCGGACCTCTCGCCGACCGGTTCGGCCGCAAGCCGACGCTGTATGCCGGGCTGGCCCTGTACGTGGCGGGAGCGGCCGGTGCCGCCCTGGCGCCCTCGCTGGGGTTCCTGCTGGCGAGCCGCCTCGTCTGGGGCTTCGGCGCCGCCTCCCCGCGGGTCATGGCTCTGACGATCACCCGTGACCGGTATGTGGGCGACCGCATGGCACGGGTGATGTCGCTGATCATCGCAGTGTTCCTGATCGCCCCGATCCTCGGGCCGGCGATGGGAGAGTTGCTGCTGCTGAGCGGGACGTGGCGGTGGGTGTTCGGCTTCTCCGTCGTGACTGCGGTGACGCTGAGCCTCTGGCTGTTCCGCCTCGACGAGACTCTCGACCCCGCCCACCGGCTGCCCCTCGACCTCGAGCGCCTCCGGGGGGCTTTCCGTACCATCGTCGGGACCCGCGTCACGCTGGGCTACGGCTTGGCCCTCACGTTCGAGTTGAGCGCGTTCACGGCCTTCCTGGCCAGTTTCGAGTTGCTACTCGACGACGTGTACGACCGCAGCGGGCAGTTCGCCCTGCTGTTCGGCGCCAGCGCGGCCGTCATGGCGATGACCGCGCTGGGCGGCGCCCGCACCATCGCCGCCGTGGGCTCGCAGACAGTGTTGCGGATGGCGATCGTCGCCCATGCGGTCGGGGGGTCGGCGCTGGTGGCAATCTCCCTGGCCGGAGGAGGCGCCCCATCGTTCTGGCTCTGGTACGTCGTGCTGACCGGATTGAACGCTCTCCACGTCGTGATCACTCCCATCTGCAACTCCCTGGCCATGGCCCCAATGGGCGAGATCGCCGGGACCGCCTCGGCGGTCATCGGTGCCGTCTCCCTCGTCGTCGCCTCCCTGCTCTCGTCGATCACCAACAACCTCATCGCGGGATCGGTGACGCCACTGTCGTTGGGGTATCTCTGCTACGGAGCGCTCGCCGGTGCGTGCATCTTCTGGGCCGGCCGGCAGGTCGCGCCGGCGCACCGAGCCGGTTAGCGTGCGCGCATGGATTTCTCGGGCAGGTCCGTCATCGTTACCGGGGCGAGCCGCGGCATCGGTGCCGCCATCGCCACCGAGTTGGGACGCAGGGGCGCCAACGTGGTTTGCGCCGCCCGTGCCAGCGCCGCCAACCCGCTGCGGCTGCCCGGCACGGTCGACGAGACGGCCCGGGCGGTCGACGAGGCCGGCGGTGTGGGGCTGGCGGTGCCGTGCGACCTGAGCAGCGACGACGACATCGAGCGCCTCATCACCGTCACCACCGAACGCTTCGGACGGTTGGACATGCTGGTCAACAACGCCGCAGTCAGCTTCGGCGGCGACCTGGACATCCCGCTGCGACGCTTCGAGGTGCTCATGCGGATCAACGTGCGGGCGCCGCTGCTTGCCACCCGCCTGGCCCGCCCGTACCTGGCGGCTGCGCCCGGCGGCGGGCGCATCCTCAACGTGGGCTCGGTGACGGCCACCGGGTACTTCCCCACCATGCTCACCTACGGCATGTCCAAGGCGGCGCTCGAGCACCTCACCGTCACCTCCGCGGCGGTGCTGGCACCCGACGGCATCGCCGTCAACTGCTACCGGATCGACGTCCAGGTGGCCTCGGAGGGGTACGTCATGAACGCGCCCGACGCCGACCACTCGACCTGGGCCGAGGTCGCCACCGCTGCCGACGGGGCGGTCTGGATGCTGTCGCAGCCCACCGACTGGACGGGACGGGTCGTGCCGATGCTGGCGCTGGCCGACGTGGTGCCCTCCATCGCCCGCCTGGGCCAGGATCCGTTCACCCCCACCGGGCGCTGGACGATGGCGGGGGCTCTCGGGGAGGCGCTCGACCCCTGAGCCGGCCCGGGGACCGCTAGTCCGCCGGCACCACCACCGGCACGATCATGGGGCGGCGCTGGGAGCGGTTGGCCACGAGGGTTCCGGCGGTGCGGCGCACCACGCGACGCACCTCCGCGGCGGCGGCGTCCGGCTCGGCGCGCAGGAAGTCCCCCACCGTCTCGGCCAGCTCGCCCTCCATCTCCACCTCCAAGGGGTCGGCGTCGGCTTCGTCGAGCCAGCCCCGGCTGGTGACCCGCGGCGCGCCGAGGAGGGCAGCCGCCTCGAAGTCCACCACCACCGTGGCGACCACGACACCCTGGTTGCCCAGAATGCGCCGCTCCCCCAGCACGCCGCGGTCGGGCCCGCTGAACGGCCCGTGCACCAGCACGTGGTCGCCTGCGCTCACGCCGGCCTCCACCCGCAGGCCGGCGTCGCTGAGGACCAACTGGTCGCCGTCGAGCGCCACGAGCACCCGCTCGGCGGGCATGCCCAGCCGGCGCGCCAGGGCGGCGTGCGCCCGCAGGTGGCGCAGCTCGCCGTGCACGGGGACGAACCACTCCGGCGACGCCGCCTGGTGCAGCGCCGCCAGCTCGTCCTGGCGACCGTGGCCGGAGGTGTGGATCTCGATCTCCCCGGAGTGCACCACCCGGGCCCCGCGCTCGATGAGGTCGTTGATCATGCGGCTGACCCGGACCTCGTTGCCCGGGATGGGGTTGGAACTCAACACGACGGTGTCGGCGGGTCCGATCCGGATCCAGCGGCTGTCGCCGGCGGCTGCCGACGCCAGCGAGGAGCGCTCCTCGGCCTGCGACCCCGTGGAGATGACGCACAACTCGCCGGATGCCATGCCGGCGGTCTCGGCGATGTCCACGAAGGCGCTGTCGGGTCCCCGCAGCAGCCCCAACTCCCGGCCCAACGCCACGTTCTTCTTCATCGACAGCCCCAACGTGGCCACGCGCCGGCCGTCGGCAATCGCGGCGCTGACGATCTGCTGCACGCGGTGCAGGTGGCTGGAGAAGCACGCCGTCAGGATGCGGCGCCCTGCGTTGGCGGCGAAGACTCCCGCCAGCACCGGGCCGATGTCGCTCTCGGAGCGTGAACTGCC
This sequence comes from bacterium, assembly GCA_026708055.1. NCBI lineage: Bacteria > bacterium. The sequence continues at coordinate 122,786 of JAPOVS010000040.1, forward strand.
GGGCTGCTCGGCGTTGGTGGAGTCGGCCAGCAGCAGGCGCACCCCCGGGTCCTGGGAGATGGCGCCGATGCGGGCGAGGTCGGTGCGACGCCCGTCGACGGGGAAGAAGTCCAGCTTGAAGTCACAGGAGTGCAGCAGCACCCCCTGCGGCGTGCCGATGGCGGTGATCACGCCCCCGGGCACCGAGTGGGTGACCGGCACGAACTCGCAGTCGAACGGCCCGATTCGCCGCCTCTCCCCGTCGGCGACGGGGATCAGGCGCGCCCGGTCGCCGTAGCCGGCCTCGACGATCCGCCGGCGGGCCAGCCCCAGGGTGAAGGGCGTGCCGTAGACGTCGCAGGACAGCCGGTCGAACAGGTGGCTCAGCGCCCCCACGTGGTCCTCGTGGCCGTGGGTGGCGATGCAGCCCACGATCCGCTCGGACCGCTCGAACACGTAGGAGAGATCGGGCAGGACCGAGTCCACACCGGGCCGATCCTCGCCCGCGAACATCTGCCCGCAGTCCAGCAGCAGCAGGGCTTCGCCGGTTTCGATGGCCGCGCAGTTGCGGCCGATGTCGCCCAGGCCGCCGAGGAAGGTGACCCGTACCTCTTCAGCCAAAGCCGAGTTCCCGGCCCAGGCGAGTGGTCGCCAGCGTGGCCCTGGCGTCGTCGGCCAGGCCCGCCGGCTCGGCAGCCATCGGGGGACGGCACGGTCCGGCCGGGCGGCCCAGCACCCGCAGGAGCGCCTTGGTGGGGATGGGGTTGGGAGCGGCGAGACCGGTCTCGTAGTCGAACGACGGGCCCATCGAAGCGTTGATCTCCCGGGCGGCTGCGGTGTCGCCGCGCTCCCACGCCGCGAACATGTCCAGGTGCTCGGCTGCGGTCCAGTGCGTGGCCACGCCGATCACACCGACCGCCCCGACCGCCAGCAACGGCAGGGTGAGGGCGTCGTCGCCGCTGTAGACCTCGAAACCCTCCGGGGCCGCGGCGATGAGACGCCCGGTCTCGGCGGGGTCGCCGGCGGCGTCCTTGATGCCGGCCATGTTCTCGGTGTCGTGCGCCAGCGACAGCAGCGTGGCGGTGTCCACCTTGCGGCCGGTGCGCACGGGGATGTCGTAGATGATCACAGGCAGGTGGGTGGATTCGATGATGGTCCGGAAGTGGTCGTACAGGCCGGCCTGCGGAGGGCGGTTGTAGTACGGGGCGACCGACAGGATGCCGGCGGCGCCCACCGCGGTGGCCCGCTCGGTCAACTCGACGGCGGCGGCCGTGTCGTTGCTGCCGGCGCCGGCCAGGACCGGCACGTCGACGGCGTCGGTGACCGCCGCGATCAGGTCGATCTGCTCGTCGTGGCTGAGGGTGGGCGACTCGCCGGTGGTGCCCGCCACGACCAGCCCCTCGTTGCCGCAGGCCACCAACCAGCGAGCCAGCTCGGCGGCGCCGTCGAGATCCAGGTCGCCGGCGTCGCTGAACGGGGTGACCATGGCGCAGATGACGCGACCGAAGCGCGGCGAGGGATGGCCGTGGTGTGCCATGGCGCCGAGGCTACCTGTCGCCGGCGGCAGGTGCGTTCGGGGCCGCGAGGCTCAGCGGAAGTCCCGGGAGGCCGGAGCCCGGCTGACCGGGAGCGCTTCGAGCCTCTCGGCGACGACGTTCAGCACCCCCTCGGAGTGCTCGAGGCGTCCCCGGATAAGCATCGCCGGGGCTCCGGTGGCCACCTTGCGGTGGTGCTGCCAGCAGCCCCGGGAAACGACCACGTTGATCAGCCCGGTCTCGTCCTCGAGGCTCAGGAAGGTGACGCCCCCGGCCGTGGCGGGACGCTGGCGATGCGTCACCACTCCCCCCACGAGCACCCGCTCGCCGTCGCCGCGGCTCCTCAGGTCCGCCGCCGTCACCACGCCGGCGTCGGCGAGCCGGTCCCGGATGAAGCGGGTGGGGTGGCCGTCGGGCGCCACGCCGGTGGCCCAGAGATCGGCCCGGGCAACCTCCGCCGGTGACATCGCCGGCAGCGGGGGCGCCTCGGTGCCGCCGACGACCCCGGGCAACTGGTCGGCCGTCTCCTGGGCCAAGGCCCCCGCCGTCCACAACCCCGAGCGGCGATCGATGCCGAAGCAGCCGAAGGTCCCCGAGATCGCGAGCCCCTCCAGCGCTGCGGCCGAGATGGTCGGCACCCGGCGGCGCAGGTCCGCCACCGAGTCATAGGGCCGGCCAGCGTCGATCTCCGCGGCCAGCTCCTCGCCGACCCCCCGCACATAGTCGAGACCCAGCCGCACCGCCCAGCCGCCGGTGGAGTCCTCCTCCCGCTCCAGGCCGGCGGTCGCCGCCGAGGCGTTGAGATCGGGGGTGCGCACCACGACCCCGTGGCGGCGGGCGTCGCCGACCAGGGTGTGGGGCGACCAGAACCCCATGGGCTGTGCCCGCAGCAGGGCGGCGCAGAAGGCCGCCGGGTAGTGGTACTTGATCCACGACGAGGCGTAGACGAGGTACGAGAACGACACGGCGTGGCTCTCGGGGAAGCCGTAGTTGGCGAAGGCGTCCAGCTTCCGCCAGATCTGCTCGCCGACCTCGTCGTCGATGCCATTGGCCGCCATGCCCTCGAAGAACCGGCCCTTCAGTTGCTCCAGACGCTGGTGGCTGCGCTTCGAGCCGATCGCCTGGCGGAGCCGGTCGGCCTCGGCTGCGCTGAAGCCCGCCACGTCGATGGCGATCTGCATGAGCTGCTCTTGGAAGAGCGGCACCCCGAGGGTCTTGGCGAGCGCCCCCTCCAGCAGCGGATGCGGGTAGGTGACCGCCTCGGCGCCGTTGCGGCGCCGGATGTAGGGGTGGACCGAGCCGCCCTGGATGGGGCCGGGCCGGATGAGGGCCACCTCGACGACGAGGTCGTAGAAGCAGCGGGGCTTCAACCGGGGCAGCGTGGCCATCTGGGCGCGCGACTCCACCTGAAACACACCGATGGTGTCGGCGGCGCAGAGCATCTCGTAGACCTCGGGCTCCTGGGGCAGGGCGGCGAGATCGACCTCGATGCCATCGGAAGCGGCGACGAGGTCGATGGCGTACCGCAGCGCCGACAGCATCCCGAGCCCCAGCAGGTCGAATTTCACCAGCCCCACCGCGGCGCAGTCGTCCTTGTCCCACTGCAGGACGCTGCGGTCCTGCTTGCGCGCCCACTCCACGGGACACACCTCGATGACGGGCCGGTCACAGATCACCATTCCGCCGGAGTGGATCCCCAGATGGCGGGGGAAGTGCTCGATCTCGGTGGCCAGTTCGAGCACCGGCGCGGGGACGGGGCTCTCGGGATCAGCCGCCTCGGCGGCGAGACCTCGCCGATGGTCGATCAGCTTGGAGAGGGAATCCTGGTGCCCTGCCCCGTGGCCCAGGGCCCGGGCCGCATCACGGACCGCCGAGCGAGGACGGTAGGTGATGACGTTGGCCACCTGGGCGCAGTTGTGGCGCCCGTAGCGGTCGTAGACGTACTGGATGACCTCCTCGCGGCGGTCGCTCTCGATGTCGATGTCGATGTCGGGCGGCTCGTCGCGCTCGGAGGACAGGAACCGCTCGAACAGCAGGTCCAGCGAGACGGCGTCCACGTTGGTGATGCCGAGGGCGTAACACACCGCCGAGTTGGCGGCCGAGCCGCGCCCCTGGCAGAGGATCCCGGACCGCCGGCAGAACTCCACGATGTCCCACACCACCAGGAAGTAGCCGGGGAACCCGAGCGCCTCGATGACATCGAGTTCCCGGTCGAGTTGCGCCCAGGCGCCCCCCACCCGCTCGGCGGTGCGCGCCCCGTAGTGGCGTGCGCCCCCCTCGGCGACCAGACGGCGCAGGTAGACCATCTCGTCGAGGCCCTCGGGGCAGGGATAGGGCGGCAGATCGGGGGCGACGAGCTGCAGATCGAAGGCACACTGGCGCCCCAGTTCCGCGGCCGTCTCGACGGCTCCCGGCCAGCGGGCGAAGCGTGCCGCCTGCTCGGCGCCGGAGCGCAGATGCCGACCGGCCGGGGGGAGCCAGCCGTCGATCTCGTCGAGGCTGCGACGGGCCCGCAGCGCGGCCAGCGCGGCGGCGAGCCGCTGCCGGTCCACCGAGTGGTGGTGCACGTTGCCGGTGGCGACGAGGGAGAGGTTGGCCCTGGCGGCCAGAGCGGCAAGAGCGTCGTTGCGCACCGAATCGCCGGGCAGACCGTGATCCCACAGCTCGACGGCCACGTTGTCCGGACCGAAGTCTGCGGTGAGCCGATCCAGTGCCCGGCGGGCTGCGGGCATGCCCCCGTCCGCCAGGGCCCGCGGCACCGACCCCTTGCGGCAGCCGGTGAGGATCAGCCAGTGGTCGCCGGTGCCCGCTCCGCCGAGGGTGACGAGGCGCTGGTAGTCGATCCGGGGCGCATTCTTGGCCCCTGCCAGCTGGCCCTCGCTGATGGCTCGCGCCAGCAGCGCGTAGCCGCGGGGATCGCGGGCCAGCACCAGCAGGTGGACGCCGTCGGGGTCGGGCACCCCGGCGCGCTCGGGATCCTTCCGGCGGCGCCGTGCCGGAGAGGCCGCCTGCGAGGAGGCCCCCTGCGACCGGAGCGCCTGCGGGATGGCCGCCTGCGAAGGGGGTGCCTCCAGGGCCAGCGTGAGTTCGGCGCCGAAGACCGTCGGGAGCCCGAGCGCTCCGGCCGCCTCGGCGAAACGGACGATGCCGTAGAAGCCGTTGTGATCGCAGATGGCGAGTGCCTCGAGCCCGAGCCGGACCGCCTCGGCGGCTAGTTCCTCGGGGTGGGAGGCCCCGTCGAGGAAGGAGAAGTTGGAGTGGCAGTGCAGTTCCGCGTAGCGGACCGGGCCCCGGCATCGCTGGAGATCGGCCGGCGGCAGGTACGCCCGCCGCTTGCGTGACCATGCCGGGCTGTCGTTCCCGTCGCCCGCCCAAGTGTCGGCGGGGCGGCCGGCGGGTGTCCGGTCCGAGAAGGGCCGGTCCGAGAGTAGGCGCTCGATGCCGCTCCAGGGCACACGGGGATTGTTCCAATCCATCCCTGTACCGTATACGAATACATGTTCGTATACCAAGCGGGTGCAGCGCCGCTGGCGACATCGGGTGACGACGTGGCCACGGGCGGCGGTCACAAGCAGAGACGTGGCCACGGGCGACGACCGCGCGCACCGGCCTGCGGTCACCGTGGCTGCTGTGCCGGGGCGATGGCGGATCCGGTCCGCCGCCGGGCCGGTCAGTCCCACACGGCGGTCACCCCCCAGTGACCCCGCTCGAGGGTCACGAGGCAGGCCGAACCGTCGCCGGTGAGGATCTGGAGGCGGGCACGGCGGCGATGCCGGGCGCCGTCCCACCAACGCTCGTTGCTGGGCCAGGGACCGGCCCAGGCGACCACCGCCGTCGGAGTCCGGCCGTCGATCACCAGCCGGGACGGCGCCGCCGAGAGCGATCCCCGACCGGTGACCCGCACCGGGGCATCCGCCGCATCGTGGAGTTCGGCGGCCCACGGGACCGGCAGCAGGCGCGCCGGCGACGGGGCCGGCAGCCGGCCGGGCCAGGGGCGGTCGTCATCGGCGAGCCGGCGGTCACGGAGATCGACGGTGACCGCCGGCACCAGGGCGAATTGCTCGTCAGGGTGACGGCCGCCGCGCCGGTCCGGAACCCGGACCGCTTCGGGGCCGAGGCGACCGCAGAGGTGGGCGGCGACCCGGACCGCCCGCTCATCGGCCTCGGCCTCGCCGCCCCAGAAACCCATCTGGCGACTCCGGGCCGGGGTGACCTCGTCGCCGGTGAGCGCCAGCCGGACGATCCCGCCGCCCTGCCGGGAGCCACCGGAAACAGCCGGGCCGTCGGAGCCGGTGGGGCGACTGTCGGAGCCGAGCCGGGAACCGTCGAGGAACCAGCGCACCCGGTCGGCGATGTCGGTCGCCGACAGGCCCCCTTCGTGACGCCAGAGCCGCACGAGGCTCTCACCCTCACTGGTCTCGACCTCGACGGCGATCCGCACACACGACATCCCCGCCTTCTCGAGGCGCCGCCGCAGTTGCCCGGCCAGGGCGCGGGCGCAGAAGGCCAGTTGGTCCAGGCGGTCGGCGGGCGGGTCGAACTCGGTGCTCACCGACCAGTCGGGGGGAGGCGCCCGGAGGGCGAGAGGCCGCTCGTCGCTCCCGGCGGCAAGGCACTGGGCATGCCGGCCCTCGGTGCCGAAGCGGGCCAGGACGTCAGCCGCAGGCAGGCCGGCGAAGGCACCGAGGGTGCCGATGCCCAGGCGGACCAGCACGTCGGTCAGTTGGGGGTTGCCCAGCAGCCGCACCGGCAGGGGTGCCAGGAACGCGGCGCTCCCTGCCAGCTCGACGATGCAGGTCGGATCCGCCACTTCCGCGGCCACCGCCGCGGTGAAGGGACCGTCGGCGATGCCGACCCGCACCTCGGCGCGCCCCCCGAGGGCCTGCGTCACCCTTTCGAGGACCTTCCCGGCGAGGATCCCGTCACCGCCGAAATAGCGGGACGGCCCCCGGGCGGCGAAGGAACACATACCGGGGCACGACACCTCCAGGGCCGGGGTGACGTCGTCGAGGGCCGCGACGACCGGCTCGAAGGCGCGGGCCTCGGCGTCGAGGTCGCGCTCGCGCACCACCAGATCGACGCACCGGGCCGCCGCGGTCCGCAACCGGAGCCCCGGGACCACACCGCGGCTGCGAGCCTCCACCGAGGCCGCCACGACGCGGCCCGCCGCCACCACCACCATCGGCTCGGTGAGCGGGTATCCGAGAGCCACCACCGGCCAGTGGGCACAGCGGGCGACGAGTGTGCGGACCGGGGCGGTCACGCGACGATCGCCGAGGCTCCGGCGTCCGGATGCCCCGGGTCGGCCGGGTGCAGACCGGTGGAGTGCAACGGGACGGCGGTATCCGCCGCGGCGGGCTCCCACAGGGCCGGCGAACCGTCAGGATCGATCATGCAACCACCGCCGATCCCCCGACACCCGAATACCCCAGGTCGGCCGGCCCCTCATCGGCGGACCGCAGTGGGGCGGTCGCATCCCTCGCAACAGGGCCCAGCAGGACCGGCGCACCGTCCGGGCCCGGCAGCAGCAGGTCGACCGAACGTGGCCGGCCCGCCGCGCCACGACCCTGAACCTGCACCGATACGTGACGGGAACGCAGCAGACCCCAGCCGTCCTCCAGGCCGCACCAGCGCGACGACATGACCTGCAGGCGCACGTCCGCGTTGGGCGGCCCGCCAACCCTCCTACCCGGCGATCTCGCCCCGCCCGTCCACACGTCTGCGCCATGTCCCCTGCCCTCAGCGAGGCGGATCAGCACCGATCCCCGCTCCCGCAGCCGGGCCGCCAGCCGGCGGTGATCGGCCGCTCCGAGCCTGGTCTCCGAGCCCAGCAGCACGATGTCCACCGCACCCACCAGCGCGGCAACGGCCTCGAGGGCGGCACGGGGTTCGGGAGCGTCGACCATCAGGAGCCGTTCGAGCATCACCCCGGCCTCGACCGCGGCGGCGAGACCGAGGCCGGGATCCCCCACCACCGCAGTCCACGAGCCGGCTGCGGACGGACCCGCGGCAACGGCGAGAGCCAGAGAGGTGGCGCCCTCGCCGCCGGTGGCGATCACCCACCCTCTCTGCAGGGCTCCACCACCGAACAGATCCCGCAGCGGACCCAGCACCGGCAGGGTCCGCTCGCGGGCACCGGCGATCGGGGCGACCCTCTCACCGAGCAGCCGCAGATGATCCCGCCCACTGCGAGCCGGGCTCCCAACGGCGAGGTTCTCCGGGATGTTCTCCGGTCCGGGCATCCGACCAGTATCGAACATGTGTTCGTCTCTGGCAAATCCAGACCCGCATCGCTCTCCCCCACGGCCTCGGGGTCACTCCGGCCATCCCGCCCCACGTCATTCCGGCGGAGGCCGGAATCAATTCGGTGGCTGTCCGGGCGGGGGGACGCCGGTGTCGGTCAGGCTTGCTCCTACGTAATCGATCCGGACTTCGACTCCGGCATCCCCCACCCTCGCCCGGTCATCCCGGCGCAGGCCGGAATCAATGTTGGTGAGATCCGGCGGTTTCCCGCGCCGGTAGATGGAACTCAGCAGTTGGCCATTGCCCGGAGCGCATGGCACATCCGGAGGTGCCCGACCCCATCCAGTTGTCCGAGCCGCAGCGTGAGCACCGACTTCGGCACCGCGGCGAGATTGTCGAACGATACGACGCTGTCGCGGTCGATTCCCTCGTCCGGTCCGACGGGGACACAGGTCGGAATCGAGCGAATCGTGCTCGTCACCGGCGCCACGACCACGTTTTTGAGCACGGGGATCGCCTCGTCACGTGAGACGACCAACGCCGGGCGACGCTTCTGGTTGGGTGGCTCCATGAGCCACAGTTCGCCTTGGGCTACCACGGCTCGGCTTCGGTCATGGCGATCGCGTTGGCCATCGCCTGGGCGTCGTCATCGACTGTTTGCGGCTGCGCCCGGTACGAGTCGGCGATGGCCTTGCCGATGCGCGCTCGCTCGACCGACTCGGCGAGATGCTCGACCGCCCGGCGGATCACCGCCGAGCGCGTGTCGCCGACGCCCGCAGCGACGAGACGGTCGATGGTCTCGATCTGCCGGGAACTGAATCGTGTCGGCACCGCAGTTGTTATACAAACAGTATACGGACATGGCCGGACTCTCCAGAATCATGTCAACGCCACGTCTCAGTTCCGTTGGATGGGGTTGGTGGACGGCGGGGGGTGGGCCCGGCGGAGGTGCTCAGGAGGTCGGAGTTCGGGTCGCCCGGCGGCCGGTGTGTGGACCTCGTAGTCGTGTTCGTGCACGAGGTCGTGGCAGGAGTAGCACAACAAGGCCAGGTTGGGGACGAGGGTGAGGCCGCCGTTACGCCAGAACTTGATGTGATGCCCCTCGGATTCCTCCACCGTCGCCCGGCAGCCGATGCAACCGCCGTCGCGGGCCGCCAGCAGCATGCGTTGGGCCTCGTTGGGATTGCGGCTGGTGCCGATGGCGATGTTCTGCCAGTTGGCGTCGAACAGCACCGGCATCACCCTGGCGTTCACCGCCAACTCTGCGGCCACCTCGACAGGGATCGGGGTGCCGTCGTCGAGCCGCGGGTTGAGCAAGTGGCCGCTGGCGTGGTCGTAGTCGGTGAGCACCAGCAGGCTGGTCTGCTGGCGGTTGCAGTCGCTGTGAGTGCCGAAGAGTTCAGCGACCACGTCGGCTGCCCGCTGGGGGTAGCTGTGCTCGGCGGAGCCGGGGCGGTTGCGCATAGCGCGCATGGCGGACTGGTAGATCTGGTGCAGACGCTTGCCGGTGATCGAGTCGAACTGCGCCGACAGGTGCCACATGCCGTCCTCGCCCTGGAACATGCGTGCCCGCCGCTCGTCACGCTGGGCGCGTAGTTCCTCGGCCACCGGGCCGGTGCCGTAGCGGTCGTCCTCGCCTTCCGAGCCTTCCGCGGAACCCGTCGCCGGCCTGTCGTGGATCACCATGTGGCGCGCCACCACGTCGGAGGGGTACACCCGGCCCAACTCCAGCAGATCCGCTTCCGAGCGGGCGTGCTCCTTGTACGCGGCGCGGGCAACCACACGGGCGTGGGACAGGGTGATCTCTCCCGCCGACAGTGCCGCCAGCGTCTCATCACGCCCCTCGGCGACCAGCGTGTACGCCATGCCCGCCTCGGCGCGTGCCTGAATCGCCGGCACACGGTTGTACTCACGCATCAACCAAGCAGCGGCCTCCCAGCCATTGCGCCGCCCCACCTCCGCCGCCACGGTCATCAACATGCCCTCGAGGCGGGCACGCGCCTCGCCCAAATCCACCATCAGGTCCAGCAACTCCCCCACCCGCACCGAGCCCACGTCCAGGGACCCGACACACACCGGGAGGCCGCAGCCACAATCGCCGCAGCCCACATAGCCGCTGTCGCCCACCGACGCAGACGAGCCCACGATGCCCAACTCGCCGCACGCCGCCGACTCCGCCACCGTCCGGGTCTGGGGATCCACCACCGCCACAGCCCGGGCTCGCTGCTGCAACTCCAGAGCCGCCGGATCAACAACCCGATTCTCCCCAACCGGAGGCTTCACGACCCCAGGTCCCTCGACAGGAGCTTGCAGGACTTCGTGGTCTCGGACGGATGTTTCGATCCCGGACTTCATGGTCTCTATTATACGGATATTCTCAGCAAAAGCAAACATTTGTGTGCCCGAATATTCGGAATTCTCCAGAGACCCGCCCGCGTGACCCCCCCCCCCCCGATACCGGTGACGGGTTCGGGACCCGGCAATAGTCGGCAGCCGCCGGGGCGACGGCCGGGCTACCGTGCCGGCTCTGGATTCCTGCCCGCGATCGAGTTGGGGACCGGCTCTGCGCAGGAACGACGTACTACGCCGGGCGACTCGGCGGCGAGACGGGCTCAATCCGGCGCGGTTGGAGCGGCGAGCGACGGCGGCTGCTCCTCAGGGAATCTCGCCGGAGACCGGGTCCACCTCCCCCTCAAGGGCGGTCTCGTCGACGAGGAGGGCGGCCCCTGGAGCGCAGCGGTGCCCGTCAGCGGCTGCTTCTCAGGAGGCCTCGCCGGGCACCGGGTCGGCGTCGCCCTCGAGCGCGGTCTCGTCGTCGGGGAGGGCGGCACGGTCGGGGCGGCGGGAGACGTGCCGCAGCACCAGCGGGTAGCCCACCACGGCAATGGCGGTGAAGATGAACCACTGCACCGCGTAGCCCAGATGCGGGCCGTCGCCGGGAGCCGGCAGCGCCACCATCACCGGATAGTCGCCCGGCGGCGGATCCTGGCTGGTCATCTGCACGTAGAAGGGGTGCACGGCGTAGTCCAGTTGGGCGGCGTACCGCTCGATGTCGGGCCGCGCCAGGCTCGCCAGGCGCCCCTCGGCCGGATCGGCCACACCCAGGCCCGCCCGCCGCTCGCTGAGGCGCACATGTCCCCGAACGGTCACCTCACCGTCGGGCACGGGCGCGGGTGGGCGCGCTGCCGGATCGCTGGAGGACTGCGGAACCCACCCCCGGTTGACGACGACGGCGGGACCCTCGGCGGGCACCAAAGGGGTCAGCAACCAAACACCGGGGAGACCACCCAGGGTGCGGTTGCGCACCGCCACCTCGTCGGCGGCGCGGTAACGCCCGGTCACTTCCACCACCCGGTACTCGACAGCCTCCACGCCGCCGGCAGCGACCTCAGAACTCAGCGCACCGGCCACCACCGCCGCCGCAGCCGTGCGCTCGGCCTGAAGGGTGTTCAGATCACGCCGCTCCTCCAACCGCCGCAACTGCCAGAACCCCAGGTTGAGCATCACCACGATCAACGCCAGCACCAGCACATGCGACACAACCCACCAGGGCCGAAGAAACCGCCGCATGCCCGCCAGTATGCCGGAGCGTCCGACGTCACTCCGGTCAAGTTGATGACCGCAGTCGTCACCCGCCGCCGCAATGTCCGCCTCGACCAGCGCCGGACCCCCCACCTAGCGCGGTGTGCCGCCTTGAGGCCGGATTTCATACCGGAATCCGTAGGGCAGTAACGGGTAGCCGAAGATTGTTGTCGCGATGCCACCCGATGAAGTCACGGAACGCGAAGCACTTCGACAGGCATTCGGGAACTGCGAGGCCTTCGCTGAGTTGCACGACCAGATGGCGAAGGATCAACCCCTCGACCATGTCCGTATTGGAAATCAGGCGGTGCACGGGTTCGGCGTTGCTCCGAACAGAGCAAGGCTGTTCGCCCGATCCTTCGCGGCGAGCGCCATCGCTGCGCAGTTGGCCAAGACTGATGATGAGGGAAGGTTGATTCTCCTGGGGGCTGGCAACGACGCGCAACCTGAGGATGGTGATCTGCCACACCAAGTGCCGATCATCGCGGAGGCAGACGACGCTCCGCCCACACAGACGGGGCGTCCGATCGACCGCGAGCCACCCAGTGCGCTGCGTCCAACGATTCGGCAGTCGTGGCCGATAGCCGGAGGTGAGATCATTCTGGAGGTCCGGTCCGAGGAGGCCCTACCCGCGACGGTCTTCGTCGCCATCGGCGAGGTGGTGATGAAGCTCGAGGAATTATCTTCGTCTCTGAGCCGGCCTGAAGGCTCAGAAGCCGCTGAGGGGGGCGGTGAATCGTAGCCGTGGCTACTTCGCCTACTCGCCGTCCGTGGCTCATCCACTTCTTCAGGCGCGCCTCCGCCGACGATGCAAGCGAATCGGTGCCGACTGTCCAATTCTTGGACGGGCTACCCCCCAAGGTCGCCGCCGAGATCCACGCTGTCCTCGACGCAGTCGCCGACGCGCCGCCACCGGCGTTCGCTGGCGGTGGGAAGTGGGAGGCCATGCACGGCGAAATGGCTGGCTTCTACGAGGTGCGGGTCCGAGGCGGCGGAATGAACCATCGCCTCTTCTGCCTGTTGATCCGTCACGCCGAGGACTTGGGCGGTTCCTCGATCGTCTGCCTGGGCGGGCTGTCCAAGCCACGCGGAGAACGGGCAAACCCGCGGGACTGCAGAAGAATCAAGATGTACCGCGAAGAGTTCGAGAGGCACCGCGAGGTCCTCAGCTAGCGCGGCTGTCCTCAAATGGCTCGGCTGTCAGTTCAAGTTCCAATGCCCCGGCAAGGGCAACAACGGTCGACAAGGTCGGATTGGGGGTTTCCGCGGAGAACAGCCGCCGAATCACCTCCGGGCGAAGATCTGCCCGACGAGCGAGTTCCGCCTTACTCAGCTTCAAGTTGCATCGACGCTGGTCCAGCGCGCGAATGATGGCATCGATCTGGTCGATGTTTCGTCGGGCCGCCGTATACGCGCGGTCGTAGGCCGGATCCGCTCGTCGGTCCCTGAGGTATCGCTCAGCCCCGGTGAGTTCGGACATTGCTTCAGGATAGCGTGACATAAGAGTTACGGCCTGTACCGATACGCGACCTCGTAGCGCCGTCCCGCGTCCCCGGCGCAACCTGTCTGAGTATCTCCAATCCGGGGCGCGAGGTCGGGGCGGTGGACCATCGGCGGAGGCTGCGGGGCTAGCCTGCGCGGATGGCGGAGTGGGCAACGGTCTGAGGCGGACGCGTCGATGAGCACCACCAACAGCGCTACCACCGGATATGAGGCCGAGCTTTGGGAGATGGCCGACGCGCTGCGCGGCAACATGGACGCCGCCGAGTACAAGCACGTCGTGCTCGGCCTCATCTTCTTGAAGTACGTCTCGGACGCCTTCGAGGAGACCCGCGCCCAACTCACCGCCGAGATCGACGAGGGCGCCGACCCCGAACAGCCCGACGAGTACCGCGCCAGGAACGTCCTCTGGGTGCCGCGCGAGGCGCGCTGGGAACGGCTGCAGGCGCAAGCCCGCCAACCGACCATCGGCCAAGCCACCGACGACGCCATGGAGGCCGTCGAGGAGGCGAACCCCGCGCTCGACGACGTGCTGCCGAAGATCTACGGGCTGCCGGCTCTCGACAAGCAGCGGCTGGGCCGGCTGATCGACGTCATCGGCAACATCACCGTCGGCGACGCCGAGGCCCGCTCGCGGGACGTACTCGGGCGGGTCTACGAGTACTTCCTCTCCGGCTTCGCCGGCGCCGAGGGCAAGCGCGGCGGCGAGTTCTACACGCCGCGCTGCGTGGTGCGACTGCTGGTGGAGATGTTGGAGCCCTACGAGGGGCGCGTCTACGACCCGTGCTGCGGCTCTTCGGGGATGTTCGTGCAGTCCCTCGAGTTCATTCGTGCCCACACCTCGGGCAACGGCAACGGCGGGCGGGCCGCCGCCCCGATCTCGATCTGGGGCCAGGAGTCCAACTACACCACTTGGCGGCTGGCGAGGATGAACCTGGCGATCCGGGGCATCGAGGGCCAGATCGCCCACGGCGACAGCTTCCACAACGACCGGCATCCCGACCTACGGGCCGACTACATCCTCGCCAACCCGCCGTTCAACGTCTCGGACTGGGGCGGCGAGCGACTCGCCGACGACCAGCGCTGGCAGTACGGCGCCCCGCCGCCGGGCAACGCCAACTTCGCCTGGGTGCAGCACATCGTCCACCACCTCGCCCCGACGGGAATAGCCGGGTTCGTGCTGGCCAACGGCTCCATGTCCTCCACCCGCTCGAGCGAGGGCGAGATCCGCGAGCGCCTCGTGGAGGCGGAACTGGTCGATTGCATGGTCGCCCTGCCGGGGCAGCTCTTCTACTCCACGCAGATCCCGGCCTGCCTGTGGTTCCTCGCCCGCGACCGCCGCGACGGCGCCTTCCGCGACCGCCGAGGCGAAGTGCTGTTCATCGACGCCCGCCAGCTAGGACGCATGGTCGACCGCACACACCGCGAACTGACCGACGAGGACATCGCCCGCATCGCCGACACCTACCACGCCTGGCGTAGCGAGGATGGGTCCGACGCCTACAGCGACGTTCCGGGCTTCTGCAAGTCGGCGGACCTCGAGGAGGTACGCCACCACGGCCACGTGCTCACCCCCGGCCGCTACGTCGGCGCCGAACCCACTCCCGACGACAGCGAACCCTTCGAGGAGAAAATGGCCCGCCTCAGCGCCCAATGGCGCGAACAACAGGCCGAGGCCGCCCGCCTCGACACAGCCATCGAGGAGAACCTACGGACGCTCGGCTTCGGCCCGGCACACTCCAAGGAAGCCTAAGGGAGAGCGCGATGCCTATTGATCTGACTCCGCTACGTAACTCTCTCAACTCTCTCACCGAGTCACTGCACCTCTGCGACTCCCGGCTTGCAGAGGGGAACTTAGCCGTCGGTGAGCACAGCTCGCTGCGCGCCGGGGCGATCAAACATTTCGAGATCGCCTACGAATTGTCGTGGAAAATGATGCAACGGTGGCTCAACACTAACGTAGGCCCCGATGCCGCAGATCCTCTCACGAGGCACGGTCTCTTTCGCTTGTCGTGCGAGAAAAGACTCATTTCTGATGTAGGTGCCTGGATCGGACACAACAAAGCGCGCAATCAGACGGCTCACATCTACGACGAGAAGATCGCTATTGCTGTCTATGAGGGGATCAGCGCATTTATTGAAGACGCTCGAGAACTGCTGGGTTCGCTGGAAGTCCGCAATGATTGACCTAGCGACCCTACGATCGGTGCTGACCAATCTGGAGGAACAGCACAATCACCTGCGTCAGCTGGAATCGGATACTCCGCGATTGACCCGCGAGGGGATCAGGGAATCTGTGATACAGCGATTCGAGATTTGCTACGATATGGCTTGGAAGGTGCTTCGCCGACACTTGCATGTGGAATTGCGAATCCCCGATATTCCCAACAGTCCCAGACCCGTCTTTCGCATCGCAGCCGAGAACCACCTAGTGGGTGGCGGGGGCCAGCGCTGGCAGGACTATTCTAGTACGCGCATCCAAACAACACACATGTACAGTGAGGAGATTGTGGACTCGGCGATTGCACTCATACCGACATTCCTCCGTGACACCGCCGATCTGATCCAGCGCATGGAGCAGGGTACTCGGCATGACTAGCCCGATAGATCTGAACCCCCGAAGCCTCCAGACAGTAGAACGAATTCTCGCAGACTACGTACCGCACTGCGAGGTACGGGCCTACGGCTCGCGGGCTCGATGGGAGGCAAAGGACTACTCCGACTTGGACTTGGCCATCGTCGGAGCTGACAAGTGTGACGGTCGGATACTCGGTGATCTGCGTGAGGCATTCGAGGAATCCGACCTGCCGATACGTGTCGAAGTGGTCGACTGGCACGCCATAGACGACGCTTTCCGCAGCAGGATCGAGCCGGACTGCGTCGTGATCCGGCAGGCGGGCAAGCGGATCGAGATCATGCTGGGAGACGTGTGTGTAAAGATCGGCAGCGGAGCAACACCCCGCGGCGGCAAGCAAGCCTACGTCCGGAACGGACCCTGCTCGCTGATCCGAAGCCAAAATGTTCATAACACAGGGTTCTCCCACGACGGCTTGGCATCCATAACCCAAGAGCAGGCGGAATCCCTCCAGAACGTCGAAGTCCTACGCGATGATGTGCTGCTGAATATAACCGGGGACTCCGTTGCGCGAGTGTGTCAAGTAGATCCGCTGGTCCTGCCGGCTCGCGTTAACCAGCATGTCGCAATCGTCCGGCCGGATGCCAGCAAATTGGAGCCGGAATACCTTCGGTACTACTTGGCTTCGCCGGAAAGTCAGTCGACACTCTTGAGATGGGCAAGCTCGGGCGGCACGCGGAATGCGCTGACCAAGCACATGATCGAATCGTTTGTCGTGCAGGCACCGGCAGACCTGAGTGAACAACGGACCATCGCCCGATCCCTCGGTGCGCTGGATGACAAGATCGAACTCAACCGGCGCATGAGCGAGACGCTCGATGAGATGGGGCGGGCACTGTTCAAGTCGTGGTTTGTGGACTTCGACCCGGTCCACGCCAAGGCCGAAGGCCGCCCCACCGGCCTGCCGACCGAAATCGACGAGCTGTTCCCCGACTCCTTCGAGCCATCCGAACTGGGCCCCATCCCCGCCGGCTGGCAGGTCAAGGCACTGGGCGACGTGATCAACGTAAATCCCCGCAGGAGTATCCGTCGCGGAGACGTGGCGACTCATGTCGAAATGGCAGCAATGCCGACGACTGGACCACAGGTCACAGCGTTGGGCCGTCGATCCTACACGTCGGGTAGCCGCTTCACGCGCAGCGACACACTCTTGGCACGAATCACTCCTTCCCTGGAAAACGGCAAGGCGGCGCTCGTTGACTTCCTTGATGACGGCGAGATCGGGTGGGGGTCAACAGAGTTGATCGTGTTGCGCCCGAAGCCCCCGTGGCCGCCCGAGATCGCATACGCCATAGCGCGCGAGCCCAACTTCCGCGAACATGCGATCGTCAACACGACAGGCACGAGCGGACGACAACGCGTACCAGCTGAAGCGATCGCGGCCTACATCCTGGCATCTCCTCCGCCAGGAGTAGCCTTGGCTTTCGGCAGCCTCATCCACCCGTGGTTCGAACGCGTGACCTGTCTCGGCCGTCAGTCGTGCGCCCTCGAGACCCTTCGGGACACGCTGCTGCCGAGACTGCTCTCCGGCGAGATGCGGATGCCGACCGCCGAGGTGGCGTGAACACCCATGACGAGCTTGCTTGACGAGGAGCGGAAGCTCGGTCGGTTTCCTGGAGTCGTCTATCGAGACGGTCCTGCCGGACGACGCGCGGCTCTTGCGGACGGGCCCGACGTCTGGGAGATCATTCGAGAACTCCGCACCCTGCCCTTCGCAAGGATGGCGGGCGCGCAGTTCCTAGCCGACGAGGTCGCCCTACCGTTGGCCTCGATCGTGCTGGCCGCGGACTTCTACGAGGCGCACCCCGACGAGATCGACCACCTCATCGAGGCCAACGAACGCGCCGCCGAGGACATCCGAGCCCAGCTCGACCGCCCGGAGCGCCAGCCGTCCCGATGATGTAGACCTCGAGGTGGGGCTCGCCACCTCAATGCCAGCGATGTAGTCCAGATTCCAAGCTATACTGGACCAGGTAGCTGATCGGAGGGAACATGGCAATCGAGCATCCCGCACCGCGCCCTGCTTGGACCGTGGCCGAGGCGAAGGCCCGGCTGTCGGAGATCCTGCGGCTGGCCGAGGAAGAGGGACCGCAGCGCATCGGGCGACGCAAGCCGTTCGTGGTCGTTCCCGAGCGCCTATGGCGTGATGAGCGGAAGGAGCCGAGCGTTCACATGGGGCGGTGGCTCGTCGAGAATATGACCAGAGGAACGAACCTCGAACCTCCCGACCGCAGCCTGGACAAGCCTCGCCCGCCCTTCTGGCACGACTGGACCGACGAGGACTGGGGCGTACCTGACGAATGACTGGATTTGTGCTGGACACCAACGTCGTATCCGAGTTGACCAAGGACCGTCCCGAGCCGCGGGTTCTCGCCTTCCTCAACCGGACCGCCGACACTTGGCTCTCGTCGGTTGTCGTCCACGAAATCCGGTTCGGCATGCATACCATGCCGGCGGGTAGGCGTCGAGATCAGGTTCGCGCCGATCTGTCGGCATTGCTCGCGAGCCACTCCGACCGCATCCTGCCCCTGGATCGCGCCGGGGCGGAATGGGCGGCACATGCCCGGGCGAAGATGATACGCGCCGGGCACGACCCGGGTCTCGCCGACTTGCTCATCGCCGGGACAGCGGCGGCTCACAACCTGGCCGTGGCCACCCGGAACGTGCGGGATTTCGAGGGTCTGGGAATCGAGGTCGTCAACCCTTGGACGATTGATCTCCAAGACCGGCCATGACCGCGTTCGGGGAGGCCGACGTCGAGCGGGCGGCGCTGGACTGGTTGGCGGGTCTCGGCTGGGCGGTGGCGTACGGGCCGGACCTCTCCCCCGGCGGCGGCCGGCAAGAGCGAGCCGACTACAGCGCCGTGGTGCTGGAGCGGCGGTTGCGGGGCGCTCTGGCGCGCCTCAACCCGGCGCTGCCTGCGGACGCCCTCGATGACGCATGCCGCAGGGTGGCCCGGCCGGAGGGTTCGACCCTCGAGACACGCAACCGGGCCTTCCATCGGCTGTTGATCGAGGGCGTCGCAGTGGAGCGCCGCACCGCCGGCGGAGCGGCCCGCGGCGCGCAGGCGCACGTCATCGACTTCGGGAATCCGGCGGCCAATGACTGGCTGGCGGTCAACCAGTTCACGGTCACCGAACGCAAATGCACGCGGCGCCCCGACATCGTGCTGTTCGTGAACGGGCTGCCGCTGGGCGTCGTCGAACTCAAGAACCCGGCCGATACCGATGCCGACGTGTGGGCCGCGTGGCGACAGCTGCAGACCTACAAGGCCGAGCTGCCGACGCTGTTCTCGATGAACGAGCTGCTCATCGTCTCCGATGGGCTCGCCGCGCGGCTCGGGACGCTCACGGCGGGTCGGGAGTGGTTCAAACCGTGGCGCACGATCTCCGGCGAGGAACTGGCCGCCCCCGATCTCTCGGGCCTGCAGGTGCTGTTGGAGGGCGTCTGCGCGCCCGAACGGCTGCTCCCCCTGATCCGTGACTTCATCGTCTTCGATGACGACGGGAGCGGCGTGCTGGTCAAGAAGATAGCCGGCTACCACCAGTTCGGTGCCGTGCGCACCGCGGTCGCCGAGACCCTGCGCGCCGCACGGCTGCGAGGCGCGGAGGCCAGCGTTGGAGCCGACCGGCAGCGCGCCGAGGACACCCACCGCGCAGCGCCGCCGACCAGCGCAAGCGGCTCCGGTGCCGCGGCCGGCTTGCGGAGCACCTCAGACGCCGTGCTCGGCGCCGATGCCGCAACTCCAGGTGGCGGAACCGCCGCGTCCGCCGCGTCCGGCGAGTCTCAGAACCGTCGGGGCGGGAAGTCCGGCGACCGTCGCATCGGTGTGGTGTGGCACACCCAAGGGGCGGGCAAGAGCCTGACGATGGCCTTCTACGCCGGGGCGATCATCCGTGAGCGGGCAATGGAGAACCCGACGATCGTGGTGCTGACCGACCGCAACGACCTCGACGACCAGCTCTTCGGCACGTTCTCGCGCTGCGCGGATCTGCTGCGCCAGGCGCCGGTGCAGGCCGAGAGCCGCGCCGACCTGCGGCGGAAGCTGTCGGTGCCGTCCGGCGGGGTGGTGTTCACGACGATCCAGAAGTTCTTCCCCACCGAGCGCGGCGACGCGCACCCGGCGCTGTCGGACCGCCGCAACATCGTCGTCATCGCGGATGAGGCGCACCGCAGCCAGTACGACTTCATCGACGGCTTCGCCCGGCACATGCGCGACGCCCTGCCGAACGCCTCTTTCGTCGGCTTCACCGGGACGCCCGTGGAGCTGCGCGACGCCAACACCCGCGCCGTGTTCGGCGACTACATCAGCATCTACGACATCCAGCGGTCGGTGGAGGACGAGGCCACCGTGCCGATCTACTACGAGAGCCGGCTCGCCCAGCTGTCGCTCGACGAGCGGCTGAGGCTCCGCATCGACGAGGACTTCGACGAGGCCACCGAGGGCGAGGAGATCCAGCGCAGGGAGCAGCTCAAGACCCGCTGGGCGCAACTCGAGGCGATCGTCGGCGCCGAAGGGCGGATCCGCCAGGTCGCCGGCGACATCGTGGAGCACTACTCGCGGCGGCTCGAGGCGCTCGAGGGGAAGGCGATGGTGGTGTGCATGAGCCGCCGCATCTGCGTCGACCTCTACGGGGAGTTGGTGCGGCTCCGCCCGGAGTGGGAGCACGCCGACGACGAGGCGGGCGAGATCAAGGTGGTGATGACCGGCTCGGCGTCCGATCCGCCGGACTGGCAGCCGCACATCCGCAACAAGGCCCGTCGTGAGGCGCTCGCCCGGCGCTTCCGCGACGCCGACGATCCGCTGCGCATCGTGGTCGTGCGCGACATGTGGCTCACCGGCTTCGACGCCCCGAGCCTGCACACCATGTACGTGGACAAGCCGATGCGCGGCCACGGCCTGATGCAGGCCATCGCCCGAGTCAACCGGGTGTTCAAGGACAAGCCCGGCGGCCTGGTCGTCGACTACCTGGGGCTCGCGCACGAGTTGAAACGCGCCCTCGCCGCCTACACGCGAGACGGCGGAACAGGGCGGACGGCAATCGACCAGTCCGAGGCCGTGGCGATCATGCAGGAGCGCTACGAGATCTGCTGCGGGCTGCTCGGTGGCTTCGACTGGTCGCGCTGGACGACCGGCAGCCCCGGCGAACGGCTCGGGCTCCTGCCGGCGGCTCAGGAGCACCTGCTCGCGCAGGAGGAGGGCAAGGAGCGCTTCCTCGCTCATGTGCGCGCCCTGGAGCAGGCGTTCGCCCTGGCTGTGCCCCACGAACGCGCCCTGGCGATCCGCGACGACGTGGCGTTCTTCCAGGCCGTCCGCTCCGCGCTCGTCAAACGCACCGTCGGCGAGGCGCGGACAGACGAGGAACTGGATCATGCGATCCGCCAGATCATCGCCGGCGCGGTGGCACCCGAGGGCGTCGTGGACATCTTCGCCGCCGCCGGACTCGACAAGCCCGACATCTCGATCCTCTCCGACGAGTTCCTCGCCGAGGTGCGGGGCATGCCCCACCGGAACCTGGCCGTGGAACTGCTGCAGAAGCTGCTCAAGGGCGAGCTGTCCGCCCGGCGGCGCACCAACGTCGTGCAGGCACGGTCGTTCTCGGAGATGCTGGAGCGGAGCCTGCGCCGCTACCAGAACAGGGCCATCGAGGCCGCGCAGGTGATCGAGGAACTGATCGAACTGGCACGGGAGATGCGCGAGGCCGCCGCCCGCGGCGAGACACTGGGGCTCAACGACGACGAACTGGCCTTCTACGACGCCCTGGGCGCCAACGACAGCGCAGTCAGCGTGCTCGGCGACGGGACGCTCCGAGACATCGCCCGAGAACTGGTCGAGACCGTCCGCGCCAACGTCACCATCGACTGGACACTGCGCGAGAGCGTGCGGGCGCAGCTACGCGTCCTAGTCCGCCGCACCCTCAACCGCCACGGCTACCCACCCGACAAACAGGAACAAGCCACGCTAACCGTCATCGAACAGGCAGAAGTCCTCTCAGAACGCTGGGCCGCCTGAGAGATCGAGAAGCGGTCGACCCCGCCCGCAAATTCTTCGGGCCCGTCTCACTCGATGATTCGCCGCAACCTGTCACGGATGCCGTCTTCCTTCGAGCAACACCACTGAAGGCTCCATGCCGACGATTACTGGCGCTTCGGAAATTAGCGGGGAGTGACGCTGGCGAGGAGCGCCCAGTTGGGCTTTCCGGCGTAGAGCAGGGCGCGGATGCGGCAGTGGGCGAAGCGGCGGAACCCGAAGGCGGCGCGTTTGACGCGTTTGATGAGGTCGGGGCCAACGACAGCGGCGCCATCCCTCCAGCCTGTCGGAACCACCGCGCCCCCACCGCCGGCGACACCCCCGCCACACCGGCAGCGTCCTCGCTTGAGACCCCCTCCGCGGTCGCCTCCCAGAACCGAACCCGATCCGCACGCCACCCCGCCGACGGTCGTCCCGGCGAGGCCATCTCGCCCCGCATCGCACGAATCGCCTGCTGACGCTTCCCAACCCCCATCGCCGACCACCTCCATCACGAAGGTGTTGCAACGACCACTTGAATCCACCCAATATCTGTCGATCCGCTACACCGAACGCCTCGCCGCAAACGACATCGTCGCCTCAGTCGGCTCACGGGGCGACAGCTACGACAACGCCCTGGCCGAGTCGATCATCGGCCTCTACAAGACCGAACTGGTCCGCAACCGCGGCCCCTGGCGGAGCCTCGAGGACCTCGAACTGGCGACCCTGGAATGGGTCGACTGGTTCAACCACCGGCGGCTCCTGCACGGAAACGGGCGCGTCCCGCCCGCCGAAGCCGAAGACGCCTACTACCGTCAACACCACCCAGGCCACCAAACCCAGGGACCCCCACAGCCTGCGTGAATCCCGGGGAGGTTCACCCTCGCCCTCGCCGCTTGACAAGGGAGCGTCTGACAATCCCGCCGCTGACCTCGTCGGTGGGTTGATCCTCGGCCATGGCGAGCTGAGCGCGGGGAGCCGCCGAGCCGAAGTCGGGTCTACGACCCCTCGATAACCGCTGAGCGAGCGATTCTGACCAGGTGATTCGCCAGACCAAGCAACTCCAGAGCGGTTACAGGGTCGTCGAGGTACGCATGCTCGTGAGCCCGGGGATTGCGTATGCCTGTCATGACGGCGCCGAACATCTCCATGTAGCCCCGCTGCTGGTTCTTCTCGGACTGCGTCCGCAACTCGTTCAGCTTCAGCACCGGGTTGTTCAACGAGAAGGCGTTCTGCATCAAGTCGACGCCATCCAGATGATGTAGACCAGTCAGATCCTTCACGACGTTGTTGAGGCACTTGTACGCCTCCTCGACTGCAAGCGCGTAGTAGCCGTCAAGGAACAGCTTCCGGCTCGTTCGCCGCAACTCGTCGTCATCAACCACCTGGTCGAAGGTCGGCGACTCGAACTCACCGGGCGGCAACGACGGGAGCGGGCCAGCAAGTCCCACCGATCCCGCATCCTCGGAGATCGCCTTCGCCAGTGCAAGACCTCGCACCGGACCATCGCCCCGTCGTCGGCTACTCGCCGCCATACAGGTGCTGGGCCATGCTCTTGAAGATCTGGTCGATCTGTCCGGCGGAGGCATCTGAGGAGATATGGATCTGGACGTTGATGTTGAGCTCCGGATCGGGGCGCCGGTTCTTCACCGCCTCCCCGCCCTCATCCACGAAACCAGGGCTAACTCTCGGCGTCTTTGCGGTCGCCTTCGTCGCGGCGGTCCTCTTCTGCGTCGGTGCCGCCTTCGTCACCGCCGCGTCGGTGGGGAGGCTTCAGGCGGCGTTGGCGCGTGAGGGTCGACCGCCGACGTTGGCGAAGGCGCCGTGTTCACGGCTGGGGTCGTGCTTGATGCGGCGGGTTCGCAGCACCTCGCCGCCGGAGGCGTGCGGACTCGAATCGAACGCGAATCAGCAGGTCAGAGCATATGTCCAGGAACGTCTCGGGGGCTCTCCCACGATCATTCCCACGCGCTGTACGGGAGGGCTGTACGGGAGGGCTTACCCAGCCCGTCGTGGTCCGGCTGACGATGCACGGAACTTCGGGGTATGGGCCCGTTCGATTCGGCGCCGGATCGCATCAACCCATGCCGGAGATTGCGCTCTAACGGGGGCCTCACGATTTTGTCGGGTCGGTCTGGCCCGGTCCGTGATACTGCGTCCCGTCGCGTTCATTGGACAACGCATTCGACATCGAGCCGCGACGTGCTGGGCGAAGCGCAGTGACCCTCCCCGGGCATTGGGCAGGCCCGGCGGCCTGTGACCGTCCACTCTCTGGTCGTTACGCTGCGCCGCACCATATTGCCTGGTGTGCCCGTCAACACGTTCGAACGCACGCTGAGGAGGACGCGTGGCAATCAACCCCGATAGTGCGCTTGAGGTGCTTACCGAGTTCCGCGACCTGCTTCGACTGAACGAGCAACTCCACGGTCAGTACGGCTCCGCAGCGGCAGAAGGTCACGAATCCAATCAACGACTCCGCGAACTGGAGCCGCTCGTCGAGAAGATCGCCGCCGCGATCGAGGTTGATCGCAACAGGCATCGCCCGCACGGCCACATGCTGATGACCGCCGGCATGTGGTGGTGGTCCAACCGCGTCGGATGGGTCGATCGCCTCATCGGCATCCTGCGGAACCGCACGCGAGAAGACGACGTCTTCACGCCAGCGGGTCCGAAGCTCGATGCCGCCAATCTCCATCGATGGGTTTGGCACGCCGCCACGGACCTCTGGGACAGTGGCCACTACCGGGAAGCCGTACAGAGGGCCGCGACAGCCGTGGAGGAGCAAACACGCCTAAAGCTTGAGAGCACGGAGCCAAGCGCAGCCGATCTCTACATGAACGCATTCAAGTCCAAGACCGACCCCGGGGACCGACGCTTGCGGTTCGTGGATCTCCAAGCCGCAACTGTCGATGGTCAGAAAACCCCCGACTGGCGATCCGCCCACGATGGAGCAGCACACTTCGGGCGCGGATGCGCACAAGCCATTCGAAATCTCGCCACGCACAGGACTGATGACCTCACCGAACAAGTCGCGCTCGAATACCTCGCCGCTCTCAGCGTCCTTGCCCGATGGGTCGACACGGCAACTCTCGAGGTCGGCTAGCTGCGTGCGAATGCGAGCAGTTCGTCGATCTCTCCCGCGTCTGCTCGCTGGAGGGCTTGGTGGTAGGCGGCCCTCAAGTCCTCGGTGTTGACGTCGAGACTGATTCCCCAACCGAAGCGGGGATGGCCGAGGGCCGTCACGAGGTAGTCCGCTGCGATCCGGCTGTGCCGGCCGTTGCCGTTGGGGAAGGGGTGGATGGCAACTAGGCGGTGGTGGAAGCGCACGGCTAGCTCGTCGGGCTCGTACGCCTCGTGGTCGACCCAGGCGATGGCGTCGTCGACGAGCGTCCTCACAGATACGGAGATCTGCGACGGATCGATGCCGATGTTGGTCGCGCGGAGGCGGTAGCGGCCGGCCCAATCCCAGACCTCGCTGAACATGTCCCGATGGAGATTCCGCAGGTAGCCGTCGTCGAGAAGCGAGCGGACTGACGGGGGCCGGCGGAGTAGCGCCAGGGCGATGTTGCGCTGCTCCGCGGCGAACAGGTCACCGCGAGTGATGATGTGGCTGGGGATCAGCCCGACACGATCATCCTCGGTGAGTTCCGTGTGGCCGTCACCGACGGGAAGGAGCGGATCGCTCACGTGGTCTGACCCTCGATCCACAGACCGCGGTGGTCGGCGAACCAGGAGGCGAGTTCCTCCACTTGGGCTGCAAGCTCGTCCTCGGAAACCTCCTGGGCCTCCAGGCGTCCGTGATGAACGACGTGAGCCAGATGCCGCACGGCCTTGCGTCGCGCCTGGGTACGGACGATCTCCTCCAGTGTCGTGCGCGGTACGAGGGCGTAGACGAGTTCGCAGTCCATTGCCTCCGCGGCCCGCGACAGGGTCTCGAGCCTCGCTGTGGCCAGCCGCTCGCTGCGTTCGATCTCCGACACCACCTGCTGGCTGACCCCCATGCGCGCGGCCAGTTCGGTGCCGGACATTCCGAGGGCGTCGCGGATTGCCCG
Source organism: bacterium (assembly GCA_026708055.1). Taxonomy (NCBI): domain Bacteria; species bacterium. Next base: position 148,322 of record JAPOVS010000040.1, read on the forward strand.
GATCCACCCCTTGTTCGGGCGGCCTAGGTCGCCGAGACTGCGGACCGACTCGTAACGATCGTCGAGTTGCCGTCGAGCTTGAAGTTGGGTGCGCTCCATGAAACAAAGTCTACAGGTTCTAGACTGTATTTACCAGAAGTTCTACAGTGTATAGCCTGTAGCTCCTGCTCTGGATTCCGGCCTTCGCCGGAATGACGAACGGGAGAGGTGGGACGACGAACGGGCGTGAGCGCTCGATTTGGGGGGGCCGGTTAGAGGCCGAGGAGGGGTTCGAGGCCGATGGTTAGGCCGGGGCGGTTGGCTACTGCTCGGACTGCCAGCAGGGTTCCTGGCATGAATGAGGACCGGTCGTAGGAGTCGGCGCGGAGTGTGAGGGTTTGGCCCTGGGCGCCGAGGATGACCTCCTGGTGTGCCACCAGGCCGGCTAGGCGCACCGAGTGGACTCTGATGCCGGCGGGGCCTAGTCCGCCTCGGGCGCCGGGGAGTAGCTCGGTGCGGGTTGGGTCGGGGTTCCATTCGCCCGAGGCGGCGGCCATGCGTTCGGCGGTCATCATGGCGGTGCCGGAGGGGGCGTCCACCTTGGCGTCGTGGTGCAGCTCGATCACCTCGGCGCTGTCGAACAGCGGCGCCGCCAGCTCGGCGAAGCGCATCATCAGCACCGCGGAGAGGGCGAAGTTGGGGGCGATGATGCAGTTGCTGCGCTCGAACAAGCCGGCGATGTGCTCCAGGTCCTCGGGGGTGAATCCGGTCGTGCCGACGACGGCGTGGATGCCGCCGGCGGCCAGGCCGGCCAGGTTCCGACGGGCCGAGTCCAGCACCGTGAAGTCCACGGCGACCTCCACGGCCGTCGCGACGAAGGCGTCCGGATCGGCAGCCACGGTCACCCCGCCCGCATCGCCGGCCGCCTCCTCGCCGATCAGTTCGGCGACGGTCGCTCCGGCCGCGGCGGGATCCACCGCAGCCACCAATTGCAGGTCCTCCGCGGCCACGACCGCCGCGCACACGGTCCGCCCCATGCGGCCGGCGGCGCCGAGCACACCGACTCGGATCATGCCCCCACCGTATTCCGGCCGGAGGAGGGCCAGCGGCCCGCACTGCCGGGCGCGGCCTGCGCTCTCGAACGCGGCCCGCCGGCGTGCACAGCCGACCCGATCGGGTCAGTTACGCCGGCGGCGCGGCCGACCCGGCGCATCGGCGGGACCCAGATCGCCGAAATCCTGGGCGACCATCCGGTCGAACTCCTCGGCGAAGGAGACCTCCTCGATCCCGGTGGAGGTCTCGGCGGCCAGCTGCTCGGACCGCGGCCCCTGGCGCTCACGCCCGCCGCCACGGCCCCGATCACGGCCACCGTCGCGACCCCTGTCACGCCCGCCGTCGCCGCCCCTGTCACGCCCGCCGTCGCGGCCCCTGTCACGCCCGCCGTCGCGGCCCCTGTCGCGGCCACCGTCGCGGCCACCGTCACGGGAGGGCCGCTCGCGCTCGGGGCGCCCGCCGGCTCCGTCGCTGCCGTCGTCCTCGCCACCCACGGGGATCAGGCTGATGCGGTTGTTGCCGTCCACCTGGTCGACCCGCACGGTGATCTCGTCGTCGAGCGAGAGCACCTCCTCGACGCGGTCCAGGCGGCGCCCGCCGCCCAGCTTGGAGATGTGCACGAGCCCGTCGCGCCCCGGCAGGATGTTGACGAACGCACCGAAACCGGTGATGTTCACGACCTTGCCGGTGTAGACCGCCCCGATCTCGACCTCGGGCGGGAACACGATCGCCCGGATCCGCTCCTCGGCGGCGGCGACCGCAGCGCGGTCCGCGGCGGCAATCGCGACCCTGGCACCGGTGGCGTCCTCGTCGACCATGATCTCGGCGCCGGTCTCCTCCTGCAGAGCGTTGATGACCTTGCCCTTGGGGCCGATGACCTCGCCGATCTTGTCGGTCGGGATCTCGAAGGAGAGGATCTTGGGGGCCGTCTCGCCGACGTCCGGCCGCGGGGCGTCGATGGCGCCGCGCATCACCTCCAGAACCTCGAGCCGTGCCTCGCGGGCCTGTTCCAAGGCCGCGGCCAGCACCGAGGCGGGGATCCCGTCGATCTTGGTGTCGAGTTGCAGCGCCGTGACGTACTCCTCGGTGCCCGCCACCTTGAAGTCCATGTCGCCGAAGGCGTCCTCGGCGCCGAGGATGTCGGTGAGAGCCACGTAGCGGTCGCCCTCGTTGATGAGGCCCATGGCGATCCCGGCGACCGGCGCCTTGATGGGAACGCCGGCATCCATGAGCGACAGGCTCGAGCCGCACACCGAGGCCATGGAGCTGGAGCCGTTGGAGGACAGCACCTCCGAGACCAGCCGGATGGTGTACGGGAACTCATCGAGGCCCGGAACGACCGGCAGCAGCGCCTTCTCGGCGAGCGCTCCGTGGCCGACCTCCCGCCGGCGCGGCCCGCGCATGAAACCCGCCTCGCCGGTGCTGAAGGGCGGGAAGTTGTAGTGGTGCAGGTAGCGCTTGCGCTCGGTGGGGTCGATGCCGTCCACGATCTGGTCCATGCGCTGGGTGCCGAGCGTGGTGACGTTGAGGACCTGCGTCTCGCCGCGCTGGAACAGCCCCGAGCCGTGGGTCATGGCGATCACACCCACCTCGGCCGACAGCGGCCGCAGGTCGCTGGTGCCCCGGCCGTCGATGCGGCGGCCGTCGGAGAGGATGCGCTCCCGGACGATGGTCTTGGAGAGCGAGCGAACGGCCGAGCGGGCCTGCTGCTCCACGCCGTCGACATCCTCGAAGCGTTCGGCCACCGCTGCGATGATCGACTCGGCGGCGCTGCGCTCGGCGGCGAGGCGTGCGGCCTTGTCGGCCACCTGCAGCGCCTCGGCGAGCTGGTCGCGGCCGATCTCGGCCACCGCCTCGGCGACCTCGGGGCTGTAGTCGACCATGAGTTCGTGGTCCATGGTGGGCTTGACGCCCGCCATGGCGATGAGGCGCCGCTGCAGGGCGACCGCCTCGGACACCCAGCGCTTGGAGGCCTCGAGCCCCTCGGCCAGGACCGTCTCGTCGACCTTGGGGGCGCCGGCCTCGTAGTGGCCCACCGAGCCCGGCGTGCCGGCGGCCTCGACCATCATCACCGCCACGTCACCGTCGGCGAGGACCCGCCCGGCGACCACCATCTCGAAGGTGCAGCCGTCGGCCTCGGGATAGGTGGGGTGCGGGATCCACTGGCCGTCGGTGCTGTAGCCGATGCGCACGGCACCGACGGGACCCCCGAAGGGGATGCCCGACATTCCCAGGGCGGCGGACGCCGCGTTGAGAGCCAGAACGTCGTAGGGGTTCTGCTGGTCGGCGCCCAGCACGATGCCGACGACGTGCACGTCGTTGCGGAAGCCGTCGGGGAAGGCGGGACGCAGGGGACGGTCGATGAGACGGCACGCCAGGGTCGCCTGCTCGCTGGCCCGGCCCTCCCGGCGGAAGAACGACCCCGGGATCTTGCCCGCGGAGAACATGCGCTCCTCGATGTCGACGGTCAGCGGGAAGAAGTTGGCGCCCTCCCGAGCGCTCTCGGAGGCCGTGGCGGTGACGAGCACCTCGGTCCGTCCGAGCCGGGCCAACACGGCGCCTCCCGCAAGTGCGGCCAGCCGGCCGGTCTCCAGGGTCATCTCCTTGCCGTCGGCCCCGCCGATCGCCCCGGAGACGCTGATTGCCTCGTTCATGGAATTCCTTTCGAATCGATCACCGCAGCCCCAAACGGGGCGAGGCTCCTCGAGCCACCACATAACGGCCGAGAGGCCGGAGGTTCGCGGATTGTGCCTGCGTGAAGTATCTGTGGTTGTCAGCGACGCAGGCCGAGCTTGGTGATCAGCGCGCGGTAGCGCTCGATGTCCTCGTTGCGGAGGTAGTCAAGCAATCGCCGGCGGCGACCGACCAGCATCAGAAGACCACGACGGCTGTGGTGGTCCTTCTTGTGCACCTTCAGGTGCTCGGTCAGGTGACTGATGCGATCCGTGAGCAGCGCCACCTGAACTTCGGTGGAGCCCACGTCGGTGTCGTGCCGACGGTGTTTCGCGATCGTGTCGGCCTTCGGAGGCAGGTGTTCGGCCATCATTCCCGACGGCCCGCGCTTGTGCGGGCCGATTCCAACTCTTGCGTGTGATTCCGCGTCATCGTCTCTGCGTTGCCGGGATCAGGCTACCGGTCCGGGGGTCCCGCTCCACCACCGGCCGGGCCGGGCCGCGGCGGCCGATTCTCCGCAGCCACCACCACAACCGGCTGGAGCGCGTCGCCGCGCCGTTCGCACATCGCCAGCAGCGATCCCGACTCGTCGAGCACAGCCCACGGCCCGTCGCCCTGCAGCCCGGTGGCCGGGAGACGCCGGCCCTGGGCGACGGCCCGGGCTCCTGCCTCGGGCACCGTGAGGAGGTCGTAGTCCCGTACACCGGTCGCCGGTGCCAGGAGTTCCAGGCGCTCCAGCGGCCGGGCCTCGGACTCCGTGAACGACCCGACCGCTGTCCGGCGCAGCGTTGCCAGGTGCGCTCCTCCCCCCAGCGCGGCACCCCAGTCGGCGGCGAGGGTCCGGACGTAAGTGCCCGACGAACAGGTCAGGGTCACGCTCGCCCGGGGCCGGTCCCCGGCGCGGAAGCCGGTCACCTCCAAGCTCTCGACGCGGACCGTGCGAGGCTCCCGGGGCACGGTCAGCCCTTCCCGCGCCAGTTCGTGCAGGCGCCGCCCGCCCACCTTCACCGCGGAGACCATCGGCGGGATCTGCTGGATCTCGCCCACGAAGGCGGCCGCCGCCGCCCGGGCGCGGGCCTCGGTCAGGTCCGACATGTCCCAGGTGCCGACGACGCTGCCGGCGGCGTCGCAGGTGTCGGTGGCAGCGCCGAAGACGACCGTGGCCCGGTACGTCTTGCCGAGCGCGGTGACATAGCGGAGCAGGCGCGTGGCCCGTCCCACGCCGAGGATCAGCACGCCCGTGGCGTCGGGGTCCAGCGTGCCGGCATGACCCACCTTTCGGATGCCGAGCAGGCGCCGCGCCCGCGCCACCACGTCGTGGGAAGTGCATCCCGGCTCCTTGTCGATCACCGCGAAGCCGTCGCGGTGCGGGCCCGGGTGGCTCACCGCCCCGCAGCGTCGCCGCCGACAACCTCCGGCGGGGGTTCGGGCGCCTCGCCGGCCTCCTCCCGCAGGCTGCGCAGGATCTCCTCCACCCTGGCTCCGGCGCGCATGCCCTCGTCGGGGTGGAACCGCAGGGCGGGCACCCGGCGCACGTGCGCTTGCCGGCCCACCGCCGACTGGAGCCGGCGCCGGTGGCGTGCCAATGTCTCCGCCGCGGCGGCCTCCACGTCGGCGTCCAGATCCACGGTGGAGAAATAGACGTCGGCGAACGCCAGGTCGCGATCCACCTCCACCCCGGTGATGGTCACGAACGTGAGCCGGTCGTCGTCGATGCGGGCGAGCTCGTCGGCCAGGATCTCTCGCAGCAACTCGCCCAGCCGGTCCCCCCGGGCGAAGCCGCGCCGCCGGGTGGGCATGTCAGTCGGCCTCCAGCCAGTAGCGGCGCGCCTCGATCACCTCGATGTCGGCCTGTGCCCACACGTAGCGCTCCACGTCGTCCAGCAGGTGTCCGAGGACCGCGGTCGAGCCGCTGACCGCGGCCACGCCGAGCCCGGCCCGCTGCCAGAGATCCTGATGGTCCACCTCGGCGACCGACACCCCGAAGCGGCGCTGCAGCCTCTCCAGGATGGGGCGCAGCACCGATCGCTTCTCCTTCAACGACCGGCAGCCGGGCAGGCGCACGTCCAGGATCATCGCCGCCACGGTCGCCTCGGTCACGCCGACCTCCCGCCGACTCAGGTGGGGAGGACCTCGCGCTCCTCGTACGTCTCGATGACGTCGCCCGACTTGAGGTCCTGGAAGTTCGACAGGCCGACGCCGCATTCGAACCCCGAGCGCACTTCGGCGACGTCGTCCTTGAAGCGCCGGAGCGAGCGGATGTCGCCCTTCCAGATGACGGTGCCGTCGCGCAGGAAGCGCACCTTCGCCCCCCGGGCGATGGCGCCGTGCTGCACGTAACAGCCTGCCACCGCACCCAGGCCGCGGATCCGGAACACCTCGCGCACCTCTGCCTCGCCGGTGACGTGCTCCTCGTAGCTGGGGGCCAGCATGCCCAGCAGCGCGGCCTGGACATCGTCGATGATCTGGTAGATCACCTCGTAGGTGCGGATCTCCACCTGCTCGGTGTCCGCCAGCGACCGGGCCTTGCGATCCGGGCGGACGTTGAAGCCGATGATCGTGGCACCGGAGGTGGCGGCCAGCTGGATGTCGTTCTCGGAGATGGCGCCGACGGCCCGGTGCACGAAGACCATCTTCACGTCTTCGCGTTCGATCTTGCGCAGGGCGTCGATCACCGCTTCGAGCGAGCCGTTCATGTCGGCCTTCACGATGAGCTTCAGGGTGGCCGTCTCGCCCGCCTGGATCTCCTGGAAGATGTCCTCGAGACGGCCCCCGCCGGCCACGACGGACAGGTCGCGGCCCAGGCTGGCGATCCGCTGCCAGTGCTCGCGCGTGCTCGCCACCCGCGCCGCCACCTTCTCGTTCGGCGCCACCACGAAGGTCGCTCCGGCCACAGCGACCGTCGACAGGCCCAGCACGCGGATCGGCGTGCCGGGCGTGGCCTCGCTCACCTGCTCGCCGCGGTCGTTGATGAGGGCCCGCACGCGGCCCCAGGCCGCGCCCGCCACGACCGGCTCCCCGACGCGCAGGCAACCGTCCTGAACCAGCAGGGTGGCCACCGGTCCACGGCCCACATCCAGGTGGGACTCCAGAACCACGCCCTCGGCGCGCCCGCTCGAGTGGGCCTGCAGTTCCTCCAACTCGGCGACCACCAGGATGTGCTCCAGCAGTTCGTCGATGCCGAGGTTCTCCAGGGCCGAGACCTCCACGGTGACGGTATTGCCGCCCCACTGCTCGGGAACCAGGTCGTGTTCGGCGAGTTGCTGCATCACGCGGCTGGGGTTGGCGTTGGGCCGGTCGATCTTGTTCACCGCCACCACGATCGGCACCTCGGCGGCCTGGGCGTGGCTGATGGCCTCGACCGTCTGGGGCATCACGCCGTCATCGGCCGCCACGACCAGGACCACGATGTCGGTCGCCTCGGCGCCCCGCGCCCGCATGGCCGTGAAGGCCTCGTGGCCCGGTGTGTCGATGAAAGTGATCCGGTGACCGTTCTTGCGCACCTGGTAGGCGCCGATGTGCTGGGTGATCCCGCCCGCCTCACCGGCCACGACGTCGGCGTTGCGGATCTGGTCCAGCAGCTTGGTCTTGCCATGGTCGACGTGGCCCATCACGGTCACGACGGGGGGACGCTCGCTGACCTCGGCCTCGTCGTCGCGCTCGACGGCCAGCAGCGCCTGCAGTTCGGTTTCCTTCTCCTCGCCGGGATCCACCAGCCGGATCTCCACACCCAGGTCGGCTGCGAAGAGTTCGATCATCTCGTCGGCCAGGGACTGCGTGGCGGTCACCATCTCGCCGTTCTGCAAGAGGAAACGCACGACGTCGGCAGCGGTGCGGTTGAGCTTCGGTCCGAGTTCCTGGGGGGTGGAGAGCCGTTCCACGACCACTTCGCCCTCCGGGACCGGCGCGTTCTCGGGCGTGTAGGTGGGCGCGTCGACCGGCCGCAGCTCCTCGACGAGACGGCGGCGGCGGCGGGTCTTCCGGCGCCGCTGAGGCTGGCGCCCCAGGCCTCCCCGTCCCGGCCCTCGGCTCCCCGGAGGCCCGCCGGGCGCGCCAGTCGGGGCCCGCGGCGCTCCCGCGCCGGGGGGCCGGCCACCGGGGACGCCCGCCG